>NZ_JAQZAB010000065.1:0-209121 GCF_028640915.1 Pseudomonas sp. B3G-3
ACTGCGCCGGAAGTGGGGCGAATTATAGACTTCCAGAATCTGCCGTCAACCCCTAATTTGTCTTTTCTATCAATAACCTGCAAAAACAGATAAATCCTTCTCTATATAAGAAGAGCAGAAACACCATGAGCAATATATTGCTCATGCGTTATTAGTTGAGCATCATGTCGGCGCACCCAATCTCCCCCCTTTATAAAACCGGATGATGCCTTGCCATGAATGACCAGCCCCGCAGCCTAGCCTCAACCCTGTTCCCAGTGGGACTGCTGCTTATTGCCATGGCCTCCATCCAGTCCGGCGCCTCGCTGGCCAAAAGCATGTTCCCGATCGTGGGCGCACAGGGCACCACCACACTGCGCCTGATCTTCGCCAGCATCATCATGCTGCTGCTATTGCGCCCGTGGCGCGCGAAGCTCACCGCCAAGTCCCTGCGCACGGTCATCGTTTACGGGATGGCGCTGGGTGGAATGAACTTCCTCTTCTATATGTCGCTACGCAGCGTTCCCCTGGGAATCGCCGTCGCCCTGGAATTCACCGGCCCGCTTGCCGTGGCCATTTATGCTTCGCGAAAAGCCATCGACTTTCTCTGGATCCTTCTGGCGGTTATCGGCCTGCTGCTGTTGATCCCTAGCAGCGATACCAGCGCCGGCATCGATCTGATCGGCGCAGGTTATGCCTTGGGGGCCGGAGTGTGCTGGGCGCTCTATATTCTGTTCGGGCAAAAGGCCGGAGCCGATAATGGCGTCCAGACCGCAGCGCTGGGTGTAATGATCGCCGCCTTGTTCGTTGCGCCTATCGGTATCGTGCACGCCGGAGCTGCCTTGCTGACCCCCAGTCTGATTCCCATTGCCATCGGTGTGGCCATTCTCTCCACTGCCCTTCCCTATAGCCTGGAGATGGTCGCCCTGACCCGAATGCCAGCGAGAACCTTCGGCACGCTGATGAGTATCGAACCCGCTTTCGGTGCCTTGTCCGGGCTGCTGTTCCTCCACGAATACCTGTCTCTCGCACAATGGATGGCTATTGCCTGCATCATCCTGGCGTCAGTGGGTGCGACCCTGACCATGCGCAGCGAATCGAAACCTTTGGTAGCGGCGGATTGATTCTCGGTTGTACATAGCTCTGGCATTTGCCGCTCAATTAGGCCATGTTTAGGCGCTGTAACTCAGCGCCAGTCATGGATTTTTCGGGCAAGGACCGCACAGACGCCAAAGTGACAGCTAACGCAGTCGAACCCGGACAACAGATCCGGGATCAGCAATAGGGACAGGAATGAAACGTTTTTTGATTCTGTTAGCCGTACTTGCCATCGCAGGTTGCGCCGCAACTTCGAAAACCGAGGTCAAGCGCGGAAAGAAGGGCCTGCATATCAACTGCTCCGGCCTGTCCTCCTCCTGGGACAAATGCTACGCCAGTGCTGCTACCTCCTGTGGCCCCAAAGGCTACAAAGTGATCGCCAAGTCCGGCGATACGGTGGAGGATCCGGGCGATTACCCCTTCGGCCTGAACCCCGCCGGCTACACCAGCCGCAGCATGATCGTCATCTGCAAGTAGGCAGCACCTGCCTACTGCACATCCTGCGTTGGCAACTGACGAACAATTTCGTCATGGCTCGATTTCAGGACCTGGCGCTGAATGTCCGGACTGACCAACATTCGCGCCACCACCAACGCCCCTACACATTGCGACAGGATCGACCAGGCCAGGCTGTCGCTGCCCAGGGTGTGCGCCCAGCTCTGCTGCAAGCGGCAAATCCAGTCTTCCGCCTGCTGTCGAACCACCTCGTCCGCCCGTGATATTTCCGCACCCAAGGTCGGCAGCGCACAACCCGTTTCCGGGCTCTCGACATGCGCCATGCTCAAGTAGTGCTTGAGGCAACGTTCAAGCCGCATCCGGCTTTGCTCGCCATCGGCGCCCAGGCGCTCAAGGCTCTGGCTCAGCTCCCGTTCGACAATCGAACCGAACAGCTCATCCTTGGACGAAAAGTGGCTGTAGAACGCCCCGCCGCTCAGCCCGATCGCTTTCATCAGACCATCGACCCCTACAGTCGAAAACCCTTCCTTTTTGGCTGACACGGCGCTGCTCTGCAGCAACCGCTCCCTGGTTTCCTGCTTGTGACTGGCTGAATAACGCATGACGCCCCTCTCCTCTCTTCGCCTTGACGCTCGGCGAATCGTAGCATAACGTTCGTTTAGTTAACGACCGTTTACCAATAGAGCGATCCCACCATGACTACAGCTACAGAGAACAAGAAAGTCGTTTTGGTCGTCGGAGCCGGCGATGCCACAGGCGGTGCCATCGCCAAGCGTTTTGCCCGGGAAGGTCTTGTGGCCTGTGTCACCCGACGCAGCGCGGACAAGTTGCAGCCACTGGTGGAGGCCATCCAGCAATCGGGAGGCGAAGCCCACGGGTTCGCCTGCGACGCTCGAAAAGAGGAAGAAGTGATTGCCTTGATCGAACAGATCGAGAGCGAGATCGGCCCGATCGAAGCCCTGGTGTTCAATATCGGCGCCAACGTGCCGTGCAGCATCCTCGAGGAAACCGCGCGCAAGTACTTCAAGATCTGGGAGATGGCCTGCTTCTCGGGTTTCCTCAATGCGCGGGAAGTGGCCAAACGCATGGTCACTCGCAAACGCGGGACCATCCTGTTCACCGGGGCCACCGCGGGATTGCGTGGCGCTGCGGGTTTTGCCGCCTTCGCCGGAGCCAAGCATGGCATTCGCGCGCTGGCGCAAAGCATGTCTCGGGAACTGGGACCGCTGAACATCCACGTCGCTCACGTGGTGGTCGATGGCGCCATCGACACTGACTTTATCCGCAACAGTTTCCCGGAAAAGTACGCGCTCAAGGATGAAGACGGCATCCTCAACCCCGAGCACATCGCCGACAACTACTGGCATCTGCACAGCCAGCCACGGGATGCCTGGACCTTCGAACTGGATCTGCGGCCCTGGAACGAACGCTGGTAGCCCCCTCCTCCACAACAACAAAAAAGGAGCATTACCGATGAGCAAAACCGTCGAGTTCTTTTTCGACCTGGGCAGCCCGACCTCGTACCTGGCCTACACCCAACTGCCGAAGATCTGTGCCCAGACGGGCAGCCAACTGATTTACCAACCCATGTTGCTCGGTGGCGTATTCAAGGTCACTGGCAACGCCTCGCCAATCAGCATCCCCGCCAAGGGACGCTACATGCTTCAGGACCTGGCGCGTTATGCCAGACGCTATGAGGTGCCATTGGCATTCAACCCGCACTTCCCGATCAACACCCTGCTGCTGATGCGCGCGGTGACCGGCATGCAACTGCGACACCCGCAGCGCTTTGTTGCCTTTATCGACTGCCTGTTTCGCGCACTCTGGGTCGAGAAGCGCAACCTGAATGATCAGGCCACCGTGGCAGCGGTACTCAGTGAGGGGGGATTCGATCCGCTGGAGGTGCTGGCCCTGACCAACGATGAAGAGGTCAAGAACGCCCTCAAGGACAAGACCGAACAAGCCTTGCAGCGCGGCGTGTTTGGCGCGCCGAGCATGTTCGTCGATAACCAGCTGTTTTTCGGCCAGGATCGCCTGGACTTTGTCCTCGAAGCCTTGAGTTAAGCCAAGACGTCGATATGACGAGCAACGCCATTCGCGCTGCCAGCCCAAAGCCGGCAGCGCGATTAACGTTCAGATAGTTGCGGTACGGGTATTCAGCCATTCCAGCGCCGCGCCTTGCAGCAGCGGGCTCAGGCGCCGACGCACTTCGGCGTGGTAGGCGTTGAGCCACTCACGCTCGTCCTGGGTCAGCAGCGAAGGCTCCAGGCAGCGGCTGTCGATCGGGCACAGGGTCAGGGTTTCGAACTTGAGGAACTCGCCGAATTCGGTGGTGCCCGCCTCACGGTTCATCGCCAGGTTTTCGATGCGCACGCCCCAACAGCCCGGACGATAGGTTCCCGGCTCGATCGAGGTGATCATCCCTGGCTGCATCGCGGTTTGCGGTGCCGGCGCCGCCTGATAGGCGATCACTTGCGGGCCTTCGTGGACATTGAGGAAGTACCCCACGCCATGGCCGGTGCCGTGCCCATAGTCCACGCCCTCGGCCCAGATCGGCGCGCGGGCGATGGCGTCCAGCAGCGGCGACAGGATGCCCCGCGGGAAGTGCGCCCGGGACAAGGCGATCACGCCTTTGAGCACCCGCGTGCAATCGCGTTTCTGCTCGGCACTCGGGGTGCCGACCGGCACCATGCGGGTGATGTCCGTGGTGCCGCCCAGGTATTGGCCGCCGGAGTCGATCAGCAGCAGGCCATCGCCTTCGATCACTGCGTGCTCTTCTTCGGTGGCGTGGTAATGCGGCATCGCGCCATTGGCGTTGAACGCGGCGATGGTGTTGAAACTCAGGGACACGTAGCCGGGGCGACGGGTGCGGGCCGCGGTCAGGTGCTCGTCGATCGTCAGCTCGGTGATGCGTTCACGGTCCCAGGCCGACTCCAGCCAGGCGAAAAACTCGCAGAGCGCGGCGCCATCCTGCTCCATGGCCTGACGGATATGCTCGGCATCAGCCAAGCTCTTCTGGGACTTGGCCAATGTCGTCGGGTTCAGGCCTTCCAGCAGCTTCACGCCGCTACCGAGGTTATCCAGCAAACCGGCAGTGACCCGCGCCGGATCCACCAGCAGGCTGGCGCCGTCGGGGATCGCACTCAGGGCCGCGGCCACTTCGCTGTAGTCACGCAGGCTGATGCCGTCCTGCTCCAGCACCGCGCGCAAAGCGTTATCGACCTTGCTCAACGCCACGAACAGCGTTGCCTGCTGCTGGCTGATCAGGGCGAAGGAGACGAATACCGGGTTGAACGAGACGTCACCGCCGCGCAGGTTGAACAACCAGGCGATGTCGTCGAGGGTGGCGATGAAATGCCAGTCCGCGCCTCGCTCTTTCAGGGTTTCGCGCAACTTGCCGAGCTTCTCGACCCGGCTGACCGTGGCCTGGGGTGGCAAATGCTGATAGATCGGCTGATCCGGCAGGCTCGGACGGTCGCTCCAGACTTCGTTCAGCAGATCGATATCGGTGCGCAGGCGAGCGCCACGTTCCTGCAGCTTGTTGCCCAGGGTACGCGCCGAAGCCACCGCCATCACCGCGCCGTCGACCGCGACCACGCCCCCTTCCGGGGTCTGCTCGGCCAGCCAGTCCAGCGGACCGGGCTGACCCGGCAACAGTTTGACCAGTTCGATACCGCTGCCCTTGAGCTCCTTGGTCGCCTGCTCCCAATAACGGCTATCGGCCCAGACCCCGGCGAAATCCGCCGTGACGATCAGGGTGCCGACCGAACCGTGAAAGCCCGACAGCCACTGCCGGCCTTGCCAGTAACCCGGCAGGTACTCCGACAGGTGCGGGTCGGCCGACGGCACCAGCAGGGCATGAATGCCCTCGCGGCTCATCAGCTCACGGGTGCGCGCCAGGCGCTGGGGGACCACTCCATTGGTCAAGGGCTGCGTACTCATTGTGTCTCCTGCTACCAGGTGAATCATTGTTATTGGATACCGAGGGCATAAGCCCTCAGGGTTGGGCAACTGCCCAGAACGCCGGTGCACTGGCGGATGAAGCCTTGATCAGCTGGACGGCCTGATCGATGTCCTGCTCGGTGGTGAAGCGGCCCAGGCTCAGGCGGATGGTCCGCCCCGCCGCCCGGGCGTCGAGCCCCAGCGCCAGCAACACATGGGACGGCGCATTGCTCGCCGAGTTGCAGGCCGAGGTCGCGGAAAACGCGATGGAGGCACTCAGGGCCGCCGGGTTGAACTCCCCTTCACCGAAGGTAAGGCTCAAGGTATGGGGAATGCGTTGGGCCGGGCTGCCGTTCAGGCGCAGCCCCGGCACGTCGGCCAGTTGTTCGAGCAGGCGCTCGCGCAGACGAACGATGGTCGCCGCTTCTTCATCGAAGTGTTCGGCGGCCAGGGCAAAGGCGGCGCCCATGGCGGCAATCTGATGGGTCGCGAGTGTCCCGGAGCGCAAACCGCCTTCATGGCCGCCGCCGTGAATCTGCGCCTGCAAGCGCTGCTGCGCGCGAGGACCGACGTAAAGCGCGCCGATGCCCTTGGGGCCATAAATCTTGTGGGCGGAAAAGGACATCAGGTCCACCGGCCACTGCGCCAGGTCGATCGCCACCTTGCCTGCGCCCTGGGCCGCGTCGACATGCAGCAGCGCCCCGCGCTCGCGGACCACGCGGCCAATGCCAGGAATGTCATTGACCGTACCCAGCTCGTTGTTGACCAGCATCAGCGACACCAGGAAGGTGTCGTCGCGCAGGGCTTCGCTGACCGCCTCGGGCGTGATCAGCCCGTCGCGGTCCGGTACCAGGTAAGTCACCGCCACGCCGGCAGCCTGCAGCTGGCTGGCGGTATCGAGAATGGCCTTGTGTTCGATCTGGCTGGTGATGATGTGCCCGCCGGATACGCCCCGGGCCTGAGCCACGCCCTTGAGCGCCAGGTTGTTGGATTCAGTGGCGCCGGAGGTCCAGACGATCTGCTCGGGCGCCGCGCCCACCAGCTGGGCGACCTGCTGCCGCGCCAGCTCGACGCTGCGCCGGGCCTGTTGGCCGAAGGCGTGGGAACTGGACGCCGGGTTGCCGAAGTTACCGTTGAACCCCAGGCATTCCACCATCACCTGAATGACTCGCTCATCCACCGGCGTGGTGGCGGCGTAGTCGAAATAGAGAGGACGTTTATTCATCGCAAAAATACCCGCAGAGCCTGTTCCAGGATCAAGGTTCACTCGGTGCCGAACGCTGATACGCGCCCTTTCGGCAACGCAAAAACGGCAGACCGTCAGCAATACCCGATCGGATGCAGTTAAAGAAGGACAACTTCATTTAAAAGTGCGTAGGAACGCTCCCGAGGGGCAGCTTAACAGGCTCCGGGAGCCGGGTTAAGCGAGGTTCGGCCAAGGGGCCGAAGAACAAGGCAGGAGGCGGGAAAATCATCACAGGGTTTTGCCGACTGTCACCGGCAGTCCGTCAGCCTCTGCGGGCAAGGCCACGGAAGATCGACAAATCAGCTGGCACGGCCATGCAGGGTCACGCTGTGTTCGGCGTTCATTTCGCCCTGCTGGTCGAAACCGAAGGTCCGTTGCGGGGCAAGCAGCTCGGCCTTCTTCTGCTGGTATTCGTCAAAGGACAGCCCGCGCCGGTTCAGGGCTTCCAGCGCCAGTTCGCGAGTTTCCTCGGCGGTATAAGGGCGCGATTCCGGACCCGGCTGGCTGGCACAACCGGCCAGGACCGAGGTGACGACAAGCAGGGATAAGACGAGCGAACGGTTCATGGCAAAGGCTCCTGGATCTGGGCTGCGAGGCAATGGACACAGGCTACCGTCGCCCTTCCCGGGGCAGAAATCATCACGCTCGATAGTGGCTATCGATTCCCCCTATCGCAGCCCATAGCGTCCTCTCTTATTTCCAAAAGACCTATAAATATGGAAATAAAGTATTTTTTAGGAATATCAGTAAGCCTTTATAACAGGCCCATCGCGCCGCCTGCTGTTGCCTGGGCAACTGTTCGCCAGGCAACAGCCAATCAACAAAACAGTGTCTCCCCAACAACAGCCTGATCCTGCAACAGCGCCACGAGCCCCGCCACTCAAGGCTTTGCCCCGCTGGTACAGCTCTTGCTCAAGCCCTGGGACTACTCACTGCTCGTTGAGCCCTGTTCAACAAAGGAACTGATCATGTCGCGTCCATTAAAAGTCGTTGCCCTGTCCGGTGGAACCTGGCGCCCCTCGCGCACCCTGGTGCTGACCCAAGCGCTGCTCGCCGAACTGGCAGGGCAATTGCCGATCGAGAGCAAGCTCATCGAACTGGGCGACATCGCCCGCCCCCTGGGCGCGGCCCTGTCCCGCCAGGAGCTGGCGGCGGAAGTCGAAGCCGAGTTGCAGGCCATCGAAAGCGCCGACCTGCTGATCGTCGCAGCGCCCGTCTATCGCGGCTCCTACCCGGGCCTGCTCAAGCACCTGTTCGACCTGATCGACCTCAACGCCCTGATCAATACCCCGGTGCTGCTGGCCGCCACCGGAGGCAGCGAGCGTCACGCCCTGGTGCTGGATCACCAGCTGCGGCCGCTGTTCAGTTTCTTCCAGGCCCTGACCCTGCCCATCGGGGTCTATGCCACCGAGGCCGACTTCGCCAACTACCAGATAACCAGCGAGCCCTTGAAAGCCCGCATTCGCCTTGCGGCAGAACGCGCCGCGCCCCTGTTCGGCGTGCATCCGAAAAATCTGCTGAAAATCGCTTAAGGACCTGTCATGGACGTTTTCTGGTTTCTTCCGACTCACGGCGACGGCCATTACCTGGGCACCACCCAGGGCGCGCGTCCGGTCACCCTCAACTACCTCAAGCAAGTGGCCCAGGCCGCGGACAGCCTGGGTTATCACGGCGTACTGATCCCCACCGGCCGCTCGTGCGAAGACTCCTGGGTGATCGCCTCGGCGCTGGTGCCCCTGACCGAACGCCTGCGCTACCTGGTGGCGATCCGTCCGGGAATCATCTCGCCGACCGTCTCGGCGCGCATGGCCGCCACTCTCGACCGGCTGTCCAACGGCCGCCTGCTGATCAATGTGGTGACCGGCGGCGACCCCGACGAGAACCGCGGCGACGGCAGCTTCCTCAGCCACAGCGAGCGCTATGCAGTCACCGACGAATTCCTGAGGATCTGGCGCCGGGTGCTGCAAGGCGAAGCCGTGGACTTCGAAGGCAAGCATCTGCATGTACAGAACGCCAAGGCCCTCTACCCGCCGGTGCAGAAGCCCTATCCGCCGCTGTATTTCGGCGGTTCCTCGGACGCCGCCCATGACCTCGCCGCCGAACAGGTAGATGTCTACCTGACCTGGGGCGAACCACCGGCCGCGGTCGCTGCGAAACTCGCCGATGTACGTGAGCGGGCCGCCCGCCATGGCCGCACGGTGAAGTTCGGCATCCGCCTGCATGTGATCGTGCGCGAAACCGCGGAAGAGGCCTGGAAGGCCGCGGACAAGCTGATCGAACACATCAGCGACGAGACCATCGCCGCCGCGCAGCAATCCTTCTCGCGCTTCGACTCCGAGGGTCAGCGGCGTATGGCTGCCTTGCACGACGGGCGGCGCGACAACCTGGAAATCGCCCCCAACCTCTGGGCCGGCGTCGGCCTGGTGCGTGGCGGCGCCGGCACCGCGCTGGTGGGCAACCCCGAGCAGGTCGCGGCGCGGATCAAGGAATACGCGGACCTGGGGATCGAGAGCTTCATTTTCTCCGGCTACCCGCACCTGGAAGAAGCCTATCGCTTTGCCGAACTGGTGTTCCCGCTGCTGCCGGAACCCTACGCCAGCCTGGCCGGACGTGGCGTGACCAACCTAACCGGGCCGTTTGGCGAAATGATTGCCAATGATGTGTTGCCGAGCAAAAAAGCGGCTGGGGCTTAAGGGTATTTATTGCCTGATAGAACGCTATCGCGGGCAAGTCGGATCGCCGCCCGCTCGCTCCTACAGATGAGCGTGCTTCTGTAGGAGCGAGGCTTGCCCGCGATGGAGCCCCGCCGCTCCCCCTGAAAGCCACCGATTTCATGGCCCAACAACCGGCCCCCAACGAGGAACACCGCGTGACTGCCAAGCCGCAAAGCGCCCTGTTGTCCCCCTTGCAGACCGCCCGCCAGCTGGCGGCCGAGTTTGCCCTGACCGCCGTCGAACGCGACGAACGCGGCGGAACCCCCAAAGCCCAGCGCGACGCCCTGCGCCAGAGCGGCCTGCTGGCCCTGAGCATTCCCACCCTGTACGGCGGCCTCGGCGCCAGCTGGAGCGAGACCCTGAACATCGTCCGCGAGTTCGCCAAGGTCGACAGTTCCATCGCCCACGTCTTCGGTTTCCATCACCTGATGCTGGCCACCGTGCGCCTGTTCGCCCGCCCGGAACAATGGCAACCCTGGTTCGAACAGACCGCGCGCAAGAACTGGTTCTGGGGCAACGCCCTCAACCCGCTGGACACCCGTACCGTGGTGAAGAACCTCGGCGGCTGGCGCGAGTTCTCCGGCAAGAAGAGCTTCTGCTCCGGCGCCAGCGATTCGGAAATGCTCATCGCCTCGGCGGTCGACGAAAGCAACGGCGGCAAGCTGTTGATCGCCGCCATCCCCAGCGGCCGCAGCGGCATCACCCTGCACAACGACTGGAACAACATGGGCCAGCGCCAGACCGACAGCGGCAGCGCCAGCTTCGAGCGGGTGCGGGTCGAGGAATCGGAGCTGCTGCTGGACCCGGGCCCCTTGAGCACGCCCTTTGCCTGTCTGCGCCCGCTGATCGCCCAGCTGACCTTCACCCACATGTTCCTCGGCATCGCCGAAGGGGCCTTTGAAGAAGCCCGCCAGTACACCCTCAGCGAAACCCGGCCCTGGCATAAGTCCAGCGCACAGGAGGCCTATCAGGACCCTTACGTACTGGGCCATTACGGTGATTTCTGGGTGGCCCTGGAAGGCATGCGTCTGTTGGTGGAGCGCGCCGCGGAGCTGCTGGACAAGGCCTGGGCCAAGGGGCCGAACCTGAGCGCCGAAGAACGCGGCCACCTGGCCACGGCCATCGCCACCGCCAAGGTCGCCACCACGCGCCAGGGCCTGGAACTGTGCAGCCGCCTGTTCGAGGTCACCGGCGCCCGCTCCACCCACGCCTCCCTGCGCCTGGACCGGCATTGGCGCAACCTGCGCACGCAAACCCTGCACGACCCGGTGGATTACAAACTCCATGAGTTGGGCGACTGGGCCCTGAACCAGTCCCTGCCGACCCCGACTTTCTATTCCTAGCCTTCTGTTCCCGGAGCTTGTCCATGCAGCTTTTGACCTTACCGCCCTCGCCCGCCCTGGCCACCTCGATCCGGGCCACCGCCCAGGTATTCGAAGACCCGAAATCCCAGGCCTTGCTGGCGCATCTGCAGCAGGTCGCGCCGAGCGAGGCCAGTGTGCTGATCATCGGCGAGACCGGTACCGGCAAGGAGCTGGTGGCGCGCCATATCCACAACCTCAGCGCCCGGCGCAACCGGCCGTTCGTGGCGGTGAACTGCGGGGCGTTCTCCGAGTCGCTGGTGGAGGCCGAGCTGTTCGGCCATGAAAAAGGCGCCTTCACCGGGGCCCTGAGCGCCAAGGCCGGCTGGTTCGAAGAAGCCAATGGCGGGACTCTGTTCCTCGACGAGATCGGCGACCTGCCGATGGCGATCCAGGTGAAATTGCTGCGGGTGTTGCAGGAGCGCGAAGTGGTGCGCCTGGGTTCGCGCAAAAGCATTCCCATCGATGTGCGGGTGCTGGCGGCGACCAACGTGCAACTGGAGAAAGCCATCAACGCCGGGCATTTCCGCGAGGACCTGTACTACCGCCTCGACGTGGTCAGCCTGGAACTGAGCCCGCTGCGCGAACGTCCCGGCGACATCCTGCCGCTGACCCGGCACTTCATCGAAGCCTACAGCCAGCGCCTGGGCTACGGCGCCGTGACCATCAGCAGCGAGGCCGAGCACAAGCTGCGCAGCTACAGCTGGCCGGGCAATATCCGCGAACTGGAAAACGTCATCCACCACACCCTGCTGATCTGCCGCGACGGCGTGATCGAGCGCGACGACCTGCGCCTGTCGAACATGCGCATCGAGCGCCAGGACGACAGCCACCACAGCCACGACGACTCAGCCGAAGCCCTGCTGGAGCGGGCCTTTCACAAACTCTTCGAAGAACAGGCCGGCGCCCTGCATGAAAAGGTCGAGGATGCGCTGCTGCGCGCGGCCTACCGTTTCAGCCACTACAACCAGGTGCACACCGCCAACCTGCTGGGCCTGAGCCGCAACGTCACCCGCACCCGGCTGATCAAGATCGGCGAACTCGCGGTGAACAAGCGCCGTCCGCCGGAAAAAACCGGCCAGCATGAACGCACCCTGCAACTGTCGATCTAGCTGGCCAAACGGCAATGCAGCGCGTTATCCGGGCTGCGCTCGATGCTGCGCACCACCTGGAACGAGCCGAAGGTCACGGTCTTGGCCTGATAGGCGCGCAGCAGTTGCCAGAAGTCCTGTTCGCCCTTCTCGAAACTCTGGAAGGCCGCTTCGCCAGCTTCCCGGGTTTGCCATTGCAGGTAGTTGAGCACCCGCCGGCCGTCTTCGCTGGCCTGCACGCTGCCACTCAGGAACCCCGGGTAACCCTGGGCCAGGCGTTCGGTCTGCTCGGACAGCGCCGACACCAGGGCGGATTGTTGATGGGGTTCGATTTCGAATTCGATCAATTGCGTAAAGCTGCGGTTTTGCGCAAACGCGTGCATGGCAAGTCCCTACTGACGGATAAACGGAATCTTGTGATTCGAAGGCCTGCAGGGTAAAACCTCCAGTTAAGTAAAGGTCAAGCGACTTTTGCTCATTCCCCACCCGCAGGAGTGCTGCATGCTCACCCCCGAAACCGTGCACAAGGAACTCACCGTCGGCCAAGTGGCCGCCCGCAGTGGCGTAGCGGTCACCGCGCTGCATTTCTATGAAACCAAGGGGCTGATCAAGAGCAACCGCAACGCCGGCAACCAGCGCCGCTATCCACGGGAAGTGCTGCGCCGGGTGGCGCTGATCAAGGTGGCGCAGCGCCTGGGCATTCCCCTGGCCGAGATCGGCCAGGCCCTGCGCAGCCTGCCGGACCACCGCGCACCGACGGCCGCCGATTGGAAGCGGCTGTCCGAACAGTGGAGCCATGAGCTGGATGAGCGGATCAAGCAGCTGACCCTGCTGCGCGACCGCCTCAATGGCTGCATCGGCTGCGGCTGCCTGTCGATGCAAGACTGCCCGCTGCGCAACCAGGGCGACCAGCTGGGCGAACACGGCCCGGGCGCGCAATTGCTGGAAACCGACTGAGCGGACGGCGCAGCGGTTTCCCCAGCCGGCAATCGGTGGAGCGGCCACTGCTGGCGTCTTTTCAAGTCAAACGTCGGAATGCCATCCAGCCCGATCGCGGCCTGCGGCAGCGGCGACACCTCTTCCCCTGATCGCAGGCTCACTGTTGCCTGGCGAACACCTCGTCAGTTCAAACCAGGCTGTGGATTCCCCGGGCCTATAGTGAACCGACCGGAAAACCGGCCAGGTTCACTTCGACGAACACCCAGACAAGAAAGGAGAACCGAGATGAGCGTCAAACCCATCCCCGAGGGTTACCCCAGCATCACGCCCTACCTGGGGATCACGCAGGCTGCCGAGGCTATCGAGTTCTACAAGAATGCCTTCGGCGCCACCCAGGTCATGCGCCTGGACATGCCCGACGGCAGTGTCGGCCATGCCGAGCTGCGCATCGGCGACTGCCCGATCATGCTGGGAACGCCCTGCGACCAAGGGCCATTGAGCAATCCCGACCAATCGCCTTCGGTCGGTCTGCACCTGTACGTCAACGATGTCGACAAACAGTTCGCCCAGGCCATCGCCGCCGGTGGCCAGGTGGTGTCCGAGGTCAAGGACCAGTTCTATGGCGACCGCAGCGGCACCCTCAAAGACCCGTTCGGCCACCTGTGGTTTCTCGCCACCCGCAAGGAAGACCTGAGCGAAGAGCAGATCAAGCAGCGGGCCGTGGAGATGTTTAAACAGCAGGGATAAGCCCTGAGCCTGTAAACCGCTGATCGCGGGCCAGTCGGATCGCCGCCCGCTCGCGCCTACAGATGCGCGTTCCCTTGTAGGAGCGAGGCTTGCCCGCGATAGCGCCCTCAACGCCCCACAGCACCGGCCTTTTGCACGCCATTGGTCGCGCGGAAACATTTACTTTCATATCGTCTTTCGGGATTTACGATTCTCATTCGTCTTAATTAGATGCAGCAGGTCGCGTTGGCGAAGGCTACGCCGCGGGTTTATCTCCGGGCTCGGCAAACGCCCCGCAACTCCACTCCTCGAATCAAGACGCGTGCTCAATGTCGAAGAAGTCCCGCTCGAAAATCTGGTTTCTCGTTCACAGCTGGCTGGCGCTGCCCATCTGGTTCTTTGTGCTGATCGTTTGCGTCACCGGCACCCTGGCCGTGGTCAGCCAGGAAATCGTCTGGCTGGCCAACCCCGACATCCGCGCCAGCAAACCCACAGGCGATGCCCAGCCGCTGAGCTACGACCAGATCGTCAAGGCCATCAAGCAGGCCGAACCGCAGACCCTGGTCGAAAGCATCAACACCCCCGACGAAGCGCATTTCGCCCTGACCGTGGGCGTCAGCTACCCCGATGGCCGTTCTGTCGAGGTCTATGTCAATCCGTACACCGGCGTGATCCAGGGCGTCAGCCCGCCGTTCAACTTCCAGGCCTTCACCCGCGCCCTGCACGGCTGGTGGCTGGTGCCGTTCACCAATGGCTACAGCTGGGGCTGGTACCTGGTATCGCTGCTCGGCCTGCCGATGCTGGCGTCGCTGGTCACGGGCCTGGTGGTCTACAAGAAGTTCTGGAAGGGCTTTCTCAAGCCGACCCTACGCCTGCGCCATGGCGCGCGGATTTTCTGGGGCGATTTCCATCGCCTGAGCGGCATCTGGTCGATCTGGTTTATCGCGGTGATCTCCATCACCGGCACCTGGTTCCTGATCGAGGCAATCCTCAGCGACAACCAGATCACCATTTCCAGCGAACCCATAGTGCCGGTGATCGCCCGCGAAAACGTGCCGACCTCGGCCGACGGCAGCCCGGCGCCGATGATCGGCGTCGATGAAGCCATCCGCATCGCCACCCAGCAGATCTCGGGCTTCGAGGTCGGCTTCGTCATGCTGCCGAGCAACGCCTACAGCCATATGTTCATCGGCGGCCGCGGCTGGTACCCGCTGATGTACCAGACCGCCAACCTCAACCCTTACAGCGGCTCGGTGGATACCGCGCACCTGCTGTCCCATCGCTCGGCCCTGGAGTTCGTCACCGAGTCCATGCGCCCGCTGCACACCGGTGACTTCGGCGGCCTCTGGATCAAGCTGATCTGGTTCTTCTTCGGCCTGCTGCTGAGCATGATGGTGCTCAGCGGCCTGCTGATCTGGACCAAACGCACTGCCCTGGCCACCGCCGCGGCCCTCAAGCGCAGCACCAAGACAGCGCGCCCCGCCCTCGCCCCGCGCCCGCTTGCGGCCCTGCACAGCGACACGCCGGAGGGCAACCTGTGAGCAAGACAGACAACCCAATGCCGGTTTCGCCCCTGCGCCAGTTCTGGCTGAAATGGCGTTTCCACCTGAACATCCTGCTGTTGCTGATCCCCCTCGGTTTCATGCCCAAGTACTTTGCCGACGCGGCGCTGGCCCGTGGCGACAGCGGCCTGGGCGAACGCGAGGTGGGCGAGATCCAGGTCGGCCCCTGGAGCCTGCGCCTGGCCGAACTGCGTAACGAAGCGCCGCAACTCCAGGGGCCGGCCGGTTATATGAAAGGCTTCAATGCCGCCCTGTGCGACGCCTGCATCAACCAGGTCAAGGCCACCTACCTGCGCATCGGCAAACCCCGCAGCCTGCGCGCCGCCGGGGTGATTTTCTTCGGCACCCCATACCGCATGGGGGCCAGCCTGCCCGTTGCGGAAAAGACCAAGGCCGACGCCGAGCTGTGGATCACCATGGAAGGCTGGGACGGCAGCATGCACCAGGCGGCCATCCCTCTGGGCCAGGCATCCCCGGCGACCCTCGCCTGGCTGAACAAACAAGGAGGCAAACCATGATTGCTGTACCCACCGCCCGCCTGCGCCTGCTCGGCGCCGGCGCGCTCCTGCTTGCCAGCGCCGTGTTCAGTGGCGGCGCCCTGGCCCACAACCCGATGTGCGAGTGCAAGCAGATCGACGGCGAGCAGATCCGCTGCACCGGCGGCTTCTCCGATGGCAGCGGCGCCCCGGGGGTGACCCTGGACGTGATCGGCTACGACGAAACCATCCTGGTGCCCGGCAAGCTGGGCGCCGACTCCACCCTGACCTTCAAGAAACCCGACGCCGAGTTCTATGTGCTGTTCGACGCCGGCCCCGGCCACGTGGTCGAGATCGACCAAGCCGACATCGAGGCCCCATGAGCACCTCTCCTCCCCAAGTCGTGCGCCCGGCCGGCGCCGGCCATGAAACCCTCTACGTCCTGTTGTTGTGCCTGTTGATCCTCAGCGTGGCCGGCTCCGTGGTGCTCTGGCGCGGCGAAACCCGCGAAGTGGCGAGCGTCGACAGCCACCAACTGGACGCCCGCCGCGACCTCACCGCAGGCGAACAGGGCCTGTACGCCGACCTGCGGGTGACCCTCGACGAAATCCGCCTGCTGCGCGAAGAAGCCCAGGCCCTGCCGCCCCCCGAGCAACTGGCCGAGGAAGGCTTCGCGCCCTTTGCCCAGGACGCCAGCTCGGTGAGCCGTGGCGGGCATGTCTGGCAACTGCGGCAACAGGCCTATGTCGGCCTCAGCCAGAACAACGCAGTGGCCGGTTCCTTGCTGATGCGCATCGCCACCGACCCGGCCGCCACCCCGGACATCTGGCTCAACCGCGGCCCGTCCCTCGCCGCCCCCGACGACCTCAGCGACGCCGCCCTGGCCAGTGCCGGCTGGCAGCAGGTGGTCGCGCAATTCGATGCCGGAGTGACCCGCCAGCATCGCCACTGAACCCACGCATTCACCCGAGAGAAGACCGCTAGCCCATGCCTATTTCATCTCAACGCCGCCCGTTCCTGCGGGTGCTGCTGGTCAGCCTGTTCGCCCTGTTGCTCAGCCCTCTCGCCATGGCCGACCAGGCCAAGCGCCTGCGTATCGGCATCACCCTGCATCCCTACTACAGCTACGTGGCCAACATCGTCGGCGACAAGGCCGAGGTCGTGCCGCTGATTCCCGCCGGCTTCAACCCCCACGCCTATGAACCGCGCGCCGAAGACATCAAGCGCATCGGCACCCTGGACGTGATCGTGCTCAACGGTGTCGGTCACGACGACTTCGCCGACCGCATGATCGAGGCCAGCGAGCGCCCGGACATCCCGGTGATCGAGGCCAACCAGAACGTGCCGCTGCTGGCCGCCACCGGCATCGCCGCGCGCGGCGCCGGCAAGGTGGTCAACCCGCACACCTTCCTGTCCATCAGCGCCTCCATCGCCCAGGTCAACAACATCGCCCGCGAGCTGGGCAAGATGGACCCGGCCAACGCCAAGGCCTACACCCAGAACGCCCGCGCCTACGGCAAACGCCTGCGGCAGATGCGCGCCGACGCCCTGGCCAAGCTGACCAAGGCGCCCAACGCCGACCTGCGGGTGGCCACGGTGCACGCCGCCTACGATTACCTGCTGCGCGAATTCGGCCTGGAAGTCACCGCCGTGGTCGAGCCGGCCCACGGCATCGAGCCCAGCCCGAGCCAGCTGAAAAAGACCATCGACCAGCTGCGTGAACTGGACGTCAAGGTGATCTTCTCCGAGATGGACTTCCCGTCCACCTACGTCGACACCATCCAGCGCGAGTCCGGGGTCAAGCTGTACCCGCTGTCGCACATTTCCTACGGCGACTACAGCGCCGAGAAGTACGAGAAGGAAATGGCCGGCAACCTCGACACCGTGGTCCGGGCGATCCAGGAGGCCGGCGCATGACCGCCCTGCACAGCCTGGCCCGCGGCCCGTCCATCGAGTTCGACCAGGTCAGCCTGACCCTGGGCCGCACCACCATCCTCGACAACGTCAGCTTCAAGGTGCAGCCCGGCACCCTACATGCCCTGGTGGGCCCCAACGGTGGCGGCAAGAGCTCGTTGATCAAGACCCTGCTCGGGCAGATGCCCCACCAGGGCCAGTTGAACCTGCAATGGCCGGGCGAACCGGGGGTGATCGGCTATGTGCCGCAAGCCCTGGAGTTCGATCGCGGCCTGCCGATGACCGTCGACGACTTCATGGCCGCCATGTGCCAGCGCCGCCCGGCCTTCCTCGGCCTCAGCCGGCATTACGCTGCGGCCATAGGCGAGGCCCTGGAGCGGGTCGGCATGCAGGACAAACGCAAGCGGCGCATGGGCGCCCTGTCCGGCGGCGAACGCCAGCGAGTGCTGCTGGCCCAGGGGCTGATCCCGGCGCCGCAGCTGCTGGTGCTGGACGAACCGATGTCGGCCCTCGACGAGGCCGGCATCCAAGTCTTCGAGCGCCTGCTCGGCGACTGGCGCCAGGCCGGCATCACCCTGCTGTGGATCGAACACGACCTGGAAGCGGTCGGCCGCCTGGCGGACCGGGTCACCGGCCTGCATCGCCGGGTGCTGTTCGACGCCCAGCCGCAACAGGCGCTGACCCCGGAACGCCTGCTGACGCTGTTTTCCACCCACCCGCGCAGCGCGGACATCGTCAGCGGGAGTGTTGCCTGATGAGTTACGAAGCCTTTCGTCTGATGATCCAGGGCTGGGCCTCCTCCGGTTACCTGCCGGAAGCCCTGGCCTATGGGTTTGTGGTCAACGCCCTGCTCGCCGGATTGCTGATTGGCCCGGTGCTCGGCGGCCTGGGCACCTTGGTGGTGGTCAAGCGCTTTGCCTTCTTCTCCGAAGCGGTGGGCCATGCGGCCCTGACTGGCGTGGCCATCGGCATTCTGCTCGGCGAGCCCTACACCGGCCCGTACGGCAGTCTGTTCGGCTACTGCCTGCTGTTCGGCATTCTGCTCAACTACCTGCGCAACCGCACCGGCCTGGCGCCGGACACCCTGATCGGCGTGTTCCTCTCGGTGTCCCTGGCCCTGGGCGCCAGCCTGCTGCTGATCCTCGCCGGCAAGATCAACGTGCACATCCTGGAAAACGTGCTGTTCGGTTCGGTGCTCACGGTCAACAGCAACGACCTGCTGGTGCTGCTGATCGTCGGCGCCCTGGTGATGGGCCTGAGCCTGCCGCTGTACAACCGCATCATGCTGGCCAGTTTCAACCCGCAACTGGCAGCGGTGCGCGGCGTCGCGGTGAAGACCCTGGACTACCTGTTCGTGATCCTGGTGACCCTGATCACCGTGGCCGCGGTGAAAGTCATAGGCGCGATCCTGGTGGGCGCCCTGCTGGTGATTCCGGCGGCGGCCGCGCGCCTGTTGAGCCAGTCACTCAAGGGCTTTTTCTGGATCTCGGTGCTGATCGCCACGGTCAGCACCCTGTGCGGCATCCTGCTGCCGATCCTCTTCGACCTGCCGGTGCCCTCCGGCGCTGCGATCATCCTGGTGGCCGGTGTCGCCTTCGCCCTGGCCGCCATTGCCCGCGGCATTGTCCCCAGCCTCAAAGGGAATATCGGATAAATGCACAGTTCACTACGTCACCTGACACTCCCCCTGGCTTTGGCCCTGGCCCTCGGCGGGCTGGGCAGCGCTCCGGCCCTGGCCCAGCCGGACCGTTTCGAACCCATGCGCGTCACCGCCAACCAGAGCCTGGGCACCACGGCGCTGCACAGCAGTCGTTCACACAAGCCACTCACCGTGCTGGCCTCGCTGCCGGTGACCTTCGGCCTCGGCCAGTTGCTGCTGCAAGGCACCGACGTGCAGCTCGAACGTGCCGCCCCCGATAACCTGCCGGGCTCGCGCCAGACCGCTTACTTCACCGGCCGCGGCGCCCCGGCGCTGCACAAGCTGGCCCTCGACGCCGACGCGGTGATCGGCCTGCGCTCGATCTGGCCGGACGACCCGCTGTACCCCAACGCGCGGCGCAGCAACATCCGCATCGTCGAAGTCGATGCCGCGCGCCCGGTGGACGGCGCCCTGCCCGGGGTGGCCCTGCAACCCGGCAAGAGCGATGGCCTGAACAGCCAGCCGTGGCTGTCGAGCAACAATTTAGGGCGCATGGCCGATGTGCTGGCCGCCGATCTGGTGCGCCTGGCCCCCGCCGCCAAGCCGAAGATCGACGCCAACCTGGCCAGCCTCAAGCAACGCCTGCTCAAGCTCAGCGCCGATACCGAGGGGCAACTGGCCAACGCCGACAACCTCAGCGTGCTCAGCCTCAGCGACCACTTCGGTTATCTGGTCAGCGGGCTCAACCTGGAACTGCTGGAGGTCGACGCCCGCGCCGACAACGAGTGGACGGCCGAAGCGCTGCAGCAGTTGCAAGCCCGGCTCAAGGACAACGACGTGGCCATCGTCCTGCATCACCGCCAGCCGTCCGACGCGATCAAGGCCGCCATCAGCGCCGCCGGCAGCCAGTTGCTGGTGCTGCAAACCGACAGCGCCGACCCGCTGGCGGAGCTGGAGAGCAACATCAGCCAGATCACCAGTGCCCTCGCTCCGAAAACCTGACCCGCCACTACCTCTGTAGGAGCGAGCTTGCTCGCGATAAACGTCAACGATGATGCGTATTGCCTGAGTGAACGCGTTGTTCTTGCGCTCATCGCGAGCAAGCTCGCTCCTACAGGGGAAATGGCGCGGCTTACAAATTCCCCCAAGAAACGCCCGCCTCGCCGGTGCTAGCCTGCTGCTCCCTTGAACGGACAGGAAGCCCCGCCATGAGTGATTACCTCAAGCTCAACCAGGCCAACTGGGACGAGCGCGCACCGCTGCACGCGGCCTCACCGGACTACCAGGTACAGATGTTTGTCGACGACCCGCAGCACCTGTCCGAGGTGGTGCGTTTCGACCTGCCGCTGCTGGGCGACATCAGCGGCCTGCGCGGCGTGCATCTGCAATGCCATATCGGCACCGACACCCTGTCGCTGGCGCGCCTCGGCGCGCGGATGACCGGGCTGGATTTCTCCCCCGCGTCCCTGGCCGAAGCCCGCAACCTGATGGCGCGCACGGGTACCACTATCGAGTTCGTCGAGTCCGACGTCTACAAAGCCTCCGAGGTGCTGCCCAAGGCCGTGTTCGACCTGGTCTACACCGGTATCGGCGCCCTGTGCTGGCTGCCCAGCGTCGATACCTGGGCGCGTAATGTCAGCGAACTGCTCAAGCCCGGCGGCCGGCTATTTATCCGCGAAGGCCACCCGATGCTCTGGGCCCTGGACGAAAGGCGCGAGGATACGCTGCTGGTGGAGTTGCCCTACTTCGAGCACAGCGAACCGCTGGTGTGGGACGACGACAGCACCTACGTCAGCACCGACCGGCCGCTCAAGGCCACGGTGACCCATGCGTGGAACCACGGCCTGGGGGAAATCGTCAGCGCGTTGCTCAAGCACGGCCTGGACATCAGCGGCCTGGTGGAACACCAGAGCATCCCCTGGGAAGCCCTGCCCGGGCAGATGCGTTGTGACGAACACGGCGAATGGCACCTCAAGGAAGCGCCCTTGCGCCTGCCACTGAGCTACACCTTGCAGGCCGTCAAACGCTAAACCTCAGGCCCACAAAAAAGCCCGCAGGACTGTATCTCCAGCGGGCTTTCCACATCCCCACACTCCCTGTAGCCGCTGCCGAGCCCTGGCGAGGCTGCGATCGGGCTGGGCGGCATTCCGACGAAGCGGCCGCAATGGGGCCAACGCGATTATCCTGACCCAACGCATTCTCAGGTTTTGCGCCTGCTGCGCAGTCGATCGCAGCCTCGCAGGCTCGGCAGCGGCTACAGGGCGTGGGCAGTCAGTTGGCCGCCGCCTGGGCGTCCATTTTCTGCCGCAGGCTCAGCGGGCGCATGTCGGTCCATACCTCTTCGATGTAGGCCAGGCACTCCTTCTTGAAGCCGCTCTTGCCCACGGTGCGCCAGCCTTGTGGCACGGCCTTGTAGTCCGGCCAGATCGAATACTGCTCCTCATGGTTGACCACTACCTGAAAGAGGATGTCCTCGCGGTCAAATACTGAAGTCATTACGTGTCTCCATCGCTGTAAGGCTCGCTGCGCCGAGCGCGCAACGGTTGTGAATAAGGAACGTTCGAGGTTCGTGGAAAATTAGAGGCTGGCGACCGCCGCCGCCAAGGCCCGGCTGAAAATATCCGCCACCTGGTCGATTTCCGCTGCGGTGATCACCAGTGGCGGCAGGAAACGCACCACGCTGCCATGGCGCCCGCCCATTTCCAGGATCAACCCGCGCTTGAGGCATTCACGCTGCACCAGCGGCGCCAGGTGGCTGAACTGCGGCGGATGGCCCAGGGCGTCTTTCTCGCCGGCCGGGTCCACCAGCTCGATCCCCAGCATCAGGCCGCGCCCGCGAATGTCGCCCATCTGCGGGAAGTCGCGCTGCAGGATCCGCAGGTGCTCGCGCAAGCGCTCGCCCATGGCGGCGGCATGCTCGGCCACCTTGTGTTCCTTGAGGTAGCGCATCACCGCGGAACCGGTGGCCATGGCCATCTGATTGCCACGGAAAGTGCCGGCATGGGCGCCCGGCAGCCAGGTGTCGAGCCAGTCGCGGTAGACCACCACCGCCATCGGCAGGCTGCCGCCGATGGCCTTGGACATCACCACCACATCCGGGATGATCCCGGCGTGCTCGAAGGCGAACATCTTGCCGGTACGGCCGAAACCGCTCTGGATCTCGTCGACGATCAAGGCCACACCGGCCTTTTCAGTGATGCGACGCACACCGCGCAGCCAGTCGAGGTCGGCGGGAATCACCCCGCCCTCGCCCTGCACCGCCTCGACGATGATCGCCGCCGGCAGTTGCACGCCGGCTTCCGGGTCGCTCAGCAGGTTTTCCAGGTAGCTCAGGTTGGCCTTCACCCCTGCTTCGCCGCCCAGGCCGAACGGGCAGCGGTAGTCGTAAGGGAACGGCAGGATCTGCACGCCATTGGTCAGCAGCGCACCCAACGGCCGCTTCGGCCCCAGGCTGCCCATCAGGCTCAAGGCGCCCTGGCTCATGCCGTGGTAGGCGCCCTGGAACGACAGCACGGTGCTGCGGCCGGTGGCGGTACGGGTCAGCTTCAACGCCGCCTCCACCGCGTCGGTGCCGGTGGGGCCGCAGAACTGGATTTTCGCCTCGGCGGCCAGGGCCGGCGGCAGCAGGCCGAACAGGTCCTGGACGAACTGGTCCTTGACCGGGGTGGTCAGGTCCAGGGTCAGCAGCGGCAGCTCATCAGCCAGCACCTGCTGGATCGCCTCGATCACCACCGGGTGGTTGTGGCCCAGGGCCAGGGTGCCGGCACCGGCCAGGCAGTCGATGAAGCGCCGGCCTTCGACGTCCTCGACATGAATCCCGCGCGCGCGCTTGAGCGCCAGGGGAATGCGCCGTGGGTAGCTGCGGGCATTGGATTCCTGCTGGTTCTGCCGGGCCAGCAACGGCGATTCGGTGAACTGGTAAAGCGTTTCGGCCGGCGCGGCACTGGTCCGCGCGGGCTGATCGTCGACAAGGCTGGTAGCAACTGACATCTCTCGAATCCTCACGCTGATGAGTTGAGCGAAACCGCACACCACACAGGTACGCAGCCGGTTCAGCGCGCACTCGCAGGTTTTCCTGTTCTGGAAACGCATCAGCGACGAGAGGATTTACACCCGGGAGAGGGTTTATTGCGTATCAACCACGAAGGTGGTGGTGGACATCAGAATGTCATCGCGGGCAAGTCGGATCGCCGCCCGCTCGCTCCTACAGATCGGCGTGACCTCGTAGGAGCGAGGCTTGCCCGCGATAAGGCCGTCAGGCCGATTGCAGCGGCATGGTCAGCTCGACCCGCAAGCCATCCGGCCGGCTGTCGAAATGCAGCACGCAGCCGCAGCGCTGGACGATCGCCTGGACGATGGCCAGGCCCAGGCCGCAGCCGGTGCTCTGGCCGTTGCGCCAGAAGCGTTGGGTCAGGTGCTGCAAGTCATCCTCGGGGATGCCGCTGCCATGGTCGCGCACCTGGAAGCGCACGCGGTTGCCGAGGGTTTCCAGGTTCAGCTCCACCGGCGCATCGCTCGGGGTATGACGCAGGGCGTTGTCCAGCAGGTTACGCAGCGCGGCGATGGCCAGCACCGAGGGCATTTCCAGCGGCGCCGCCGACACCCGCTCGTCAATGTGCAGCCGGACCCGTTGCCGGGCGCCGCTGGCGGCGTCCTGGATCGCGGTTTTCGCCACCTGTTCGGCATTGCACTGCACGCCATCCTCGAACGACAGGCTGCCTTCGACCCGTGCCAGCAACAGCAGTTGCTCCAGGGTCCGGTGCAGACGGTCGGCGCCTTCTTCGGCGCGCGCCAGGGATTGATCGCGGGCCGCGCCGTCGGTCATGCGCGCCACTTGCAGGTGGGTCTTGATCGCCGTCAGCGGGCTGCGCAACTCATGGGCAGCGTCGCCGGTCAGGCGGCGCTCGCGCTCGATGGTCTTGCCGATGCGCTGGAATAGCTGGTTCTGGGTTTCCAGCAACGGCCGCAACTCGCTGGGCAGCGGCTGGATCTGCAACGGCTCCAGGGAGTCGGCGCTACGGCGCATCAAGGCATCGCGCATGCGGTTCAGCGGCGCCAGGCCCTGGCCGATCCCCAGCCACAGCAACCACAGGCAGCCCAGCAACGCCACGCCGACTGGCACCGAGGCAGCCAGCAGCACCGACATGTTCAACGCCTCGCGCTCGACCTGCCGATCGGCAGTGGTGATGCGCAGGTCGCCCCGGGCCAGGGTGAAACTGCGCCAGCGCACGCCATCGATCATCTGGTCGTGAAAGCCCATGCGTTCGGCTTCGAGTTTCTCGTCGGGGTGGTTATGGCTGCGGGCAAGAATCTCGCCGCGCAGGGAGCTGACCTGGCAGGCCATGCCCCCGGGAATGTTCAGCTGTTCGGCACTGAAATGAGTGCCCTCGCCCTTGCTCGACAACGGCGGCAATTGTTCCAGCAGGCCGGCGACCATGCGCGCCGAAGCCACCAGGCGCTGGTCGAGGGAAAACATCATCTGGTTGCGCAAATCGCTGAACATCCAGGCCGCGGCCAGTGCCCAGATCAGCACGAAGGCCGCGCCGATGGTCAGGCTCAGGCGCAAACGCAGGCTCATCACTTACGACTCCTCCCCACCATCCGCCGGCCCCAGGCGATAGCCCAGGCCGCGCACGGTCTCGACGATGCCATTGCCGAGTTTGCGTCGCAGGTGGTGGATGTGCACGTTGAGGGCATTGCTTTCCAGTTCGTCGTTGAAGCCGTAGACGCTGTCCTTGAGCTGTTCGCTGGACAGCACCCGGCCGCGGTTGTGCAGCAGTGCCTGGAGCAGCGACTGCTCGCGCCGCGACAGGTCCACCGGCTGGCCGCCGAGCAGGGTTTCGCGGGTGCTCGGGTCGTAGGTCAGGCGGCCGTGTTCAATCAGGTTGACGCTGCGCCCCGCCACCCGGCGCAACAGGGTGTGCAGGCGCGCCGCCAGTTCCCGCAGGTCGAAAGGCTTGAGCAGGTAATCGTCGGCGCCGGCCTGCAGGCCGTCGACCCGGTCGCTGACCGAGTCCCGCGCGGTGAGGATCAGCACGGGGATTTCCAGGCCGTTGTGGCGCAGCTGCTTGAGCAGCTTCAGGCCGTCTTCGTCGGGCAGGCCGAGGTCGAGCACCATCACGTCGAACTCCGCCACGCCGAGCATGGCCCGCGCCGCCGAGGCGGTGGCCACGTGCTCGACCGTCAGGCCCTGGGCCGTGAGGCCGGCCACGATCCCGCTGGCAATCAGTTCATCATCTTCACAGACCAGTACGTGCATGGTGAAACCTGTAGAAAAGGGGTGCATTAAAACTATCGCCGATTAAGCCGACATTATGCCCGCACCGCCAGTGTCACAAGGCGTGCAGGGTTAATCATCGGTTAATCGCCATCGGCCATTGTGCCCGTCACTTGCACCGGTTTAAGGCTTTTCCATGCGTCGTCTGTTCATCCTGTTGTTCATGCTGCTGTCGGGCCTGGCCCAGGCGGGTAACAACCCGTTCGAGGTCAAACCCGACTTTCTCCCGGTCGGCAAAGCCTTCGTCTTCACTTCCGAGCGCCTGGCCTCGGGGGAAACCCAGCTGTTCTGGCAGATCGCCGACGGTTATTACCTGTATCAGCAGCGGCTGAGATTCGACGGCCTGGCGGACGCGCACAAACCGGCGCTGCCCGAAGGCGAGGCCCACAGCGACGAATTCTTCGGCGCGCAGCAGGTGTATCGCCAAGGCCTGGAACTGAAAATCCCCGCCGGCGCCACCGGCAAGGTCAAGCTCGGCTGGCAAGGCTGCGCAGACGCCGGCCTGTGCTACCCGCCGCAATCCCTGGAAGTGGACCTGGGCGGCAGCCCGACCACCGCCGGCAATGCCACCAATACCCCTGAGGCCAGCGACCAGGCCCTGGCCAGCGGCCTGCAACAGCGGGCCCTGGGCTGGAGCCTGCTGGTGTTCTTCGGCCTCGGCCTGCTGCTGGCCTTCGCCCCCTGCTCGCTGCCGATGCTGCCGATCCTCGCCGGCCTGGTGGTGGGCAGCGGCGCCAGCCCGCGTCGCGGCTTCGCCCTGGCCGGCAGCTATGTGGTGTGCATGGCGTTGGTCTACGCCGCCATGGGCGTGCTGGCCGCGCTGCTCGGCGCCAATCTGCAAGCCCTGCTGCAACAGCCCTGGCTGCTGGGCAGCTTTGCCGCGGTGTTCGTGATCCTTGCGCTGCCGATGTTCGGCTTCTTCGAGCTGCAACTGCCGGCGGCCCTGCGCGACCGCCTGGAAAACGCCAGCCGTTCGCGCCGCGGTGGCAGCCTGGTCGGCGCCGGGGTGCTCGGTGCCCTGTCCGGCCTGCTGGTGGGCCCGTGCATGACCGCGCCGCTGGCCGGCGCCCTGCTGTACATCGCCCAGAGCGGCAACGCCCTGCATGGCGGGCTGATCCTGTTCGTCATGGGCCTGGGCATCGGCCTGCCGCTGTTGCTGCTGGTGACCCTGGGCAACCGCTTCCTGCCCAAGCCCGGTCCGTGGATGAACCTGCTCAAGGGTGTGTTCGGCTTCCTGTTCCTCGGCACCGCCATCGTGCTGCTGCGCCCGGTGCTCGACGAGTCGCTGTGGATCGGCTTGTGGGGCGCGCTGGCGCTGGTCCTGGCCTACACCGCCTGGTATCAGATGCGTGCCGCCGGGCGCGCCGGGCACCTGTTCGGCGCCGGCTCGGTGGTGTTCGGCCTGTGGGGCAGCCTGCTGCTGGTGGGCGCCGCCGGTGGCAGCGACGACCTGTGGCGACCGCTGAAGGTCTACAGCGGCGGCAATGCCGTGGCGGCGGTCAGCGCCCACGACGCCTTCACCACCGTCAAGGCGCCGGCCGACCTGCAAGGCGCTCTCGACGCCGCCAGGGCCCAGGGCCAGTGGGTGCTGCTGGACTACTACGCTGACTGGTGCGTGTCCTGCAAGATCATGGAGAAACAGGTGTTCGGCCAACCCCAGGTCCTCGACGCCCTGAAAGACGTGCGCCTGCTGCGCCTGGACGTGACGGCCGACAACGCCGCCAGCCGCGAACTGCTCAACCGGTATAAAGTGCCGGGGCCGCCGAGCCTGCTGTGGATCGGCCCGGACGGCGAAGAACGACGCAGCCAGCGGATTACCGGCGAGGTAGACGCCGCTGGCTTCCTGCAACGCTGGACCGCTACCCGAGAAGCCCGTTGATGCTGACCTTTACCATCGGCACCTTTGCCATCGCGCTCAACCACCTGCTGCTGATCAGTGCCCTGGCGCTGGCCACCTTGGTTGGCTGGCGAGTCGCCAAGCGCGGTGGCGAGAACCCGGAATCGGTGCTGTTCGGCCTGTTCCTGCTGGGCATGCTGGCGGCGCGCATCGGCTTCGTGGTCGCCTACTGGAAGCATTACCGCCACGACCTGTGGCAGATCATCGACCTGCGCGACGGTGGTTTTCTCCCTTGGCCGGGGGCGATCGTCCTGCTGCTGGCCGCCCTCGCCTGGGGCTGGCGCCGCCCGGCCCTGCGCAAGCCGCTGGGCGCCGGGGTCGGTAGCGGCCTGGCCTTCTGGCTGCTCGCCACCCTGTCCCTGAGCATTTTCGAACAAGGCACACGGCTGCCGGAGATCGCCCTGCGCAACGCCGACGGCGGCACCGTGCAACTGACCAGCTACCAGGGCAAGCCCCTGGTGATCAATCTCTGGGCCACCTGGTGCCCGCCCTGCCGCCGGGAAATGCCGGTGCTGGAAAGAGCCCAGCAACAGCGCCCGGACCTGACCTTCCTGTTCGTCAACCAGGCCGAAAGCATGCAGAGCGTCAGCACCTTCCTGGCCACCCAGGACCTCAACCTGAACAACGTGCTGTTCGACGGCAGCGGCCGCCTGGGCCAGGCCGTGGGCTCCATGGCGCTACCGACTACGCTGTTCTACAGCGCTGACGGGCGCATGCTCGGCAGCCACCTGGGCGAGCTGTCCGAGGCCAGCCTGGCCCGCGCCCTGGAACATTTCGACCGACCGCATTCGACCACGGCCACGCAAGCCGCCCCTTCAAGGAAACTGCCATGCCCTTCATCCGCCACCTGCTGAGCCTGTCCCTGGGCGCGGCGCTGCTCCAGGCACCGTTGCTGCACGCCGAAGAACTGCCCCAGGCGATCAAAAACATCGAAGCCAAAGGCGCCAAGATCGTCGGCCGCTTCGACGCCCCGGACGGCCTCAAGGGTTATGCCGCGCAGTACCAGAACCGTGGCATGGCCCTGTACCTGACCCCGGACGGCAAGCATGTGCTGCTGGGCAACCTGTACGACGCCGACGGCAAGGACCTGAGCGCCGAGCCGCTGCAGAAACTGGTGTATGCACCGATGGCCAAGGAAGTCTGGGCCAAGATGGAAAAGAGCAACTGGATCGCCGACGGCAAGGCCGACGCACCGCGCGTGGTCTACCTGTTCAGCGACCCCAACTGCCCCTACTGCAACATGTTCTGGGAACAGGCGCGGCCCTGGGTGAACGCCGGCAAGGTCCAGTTGCGGCACATCATGGTCGGCATCATCCGCGAAGACAGCCCGGGCAAATCCGCCGCCCTGCTGGCCGCCAAAGACCCGCAAAAAGCCCTGCAGGACCACGAAAAAGCCGGCAAGGGCAGCAGCCTCAAACCCCTGGACAAGATCCCCGCCGAAGTCCAGGCCAAGCTCGACGCCAACATGGCGCTGATGGACGAACTGGAGCTGTCCGCCACCCCGGCGATCTTCTACATGGACGACCAGGGCGAACTGCAACAGCAACAAGGCGCGCCGGCACCGGGCAAGCTGGTGAAGATTCTCGGACCTAAATGAATGAGATGCGCCAAGACCTGACCCGTAATGGCCTTTAGCCTTACCGACAGCGTTACACTACTGCCTTTATTCACGCAGACAGGGAAGTGACGTTTTGATAGCTCAAGGACAAGCTAGGCTTTTAGACATTCTCGATTACTGGCACAAGGTGGAGTTCTTTCTACCTTATGCCCTCGAGAAATATGTCGAGGACTTCAAGGAATGGGAGACCCGATGGCTCTCCCAGGAAGATCTCCAGCAGAGCAAGGACAGCCGCTGGCGCAACTTTTCCATCCCCGACGACCTTCAAGTCAAAGGCTTCAACCTCTACATCGGAGTCTTTGATGCCTCCGTCATTGCAACTCTTTGCGAACCGCACCTGGCCGCTTTATCGGTAGACGAGAACACCTTCTATGAAGAGCAGGAACGGGTGGAGCTTGAAGGGCTGACGTGCTTTGCCAAGATCAAGCTCAACGCTCAAGCCGTCCCGCAACTGGATGCCGTGTCACTGTCGACGGCTCCCTGGGCCCTGGGGCAAACGGTGAGCAAAGGGCTTGGCGCTCTTGGCCATCAAGCCTTCGAAGACGCCAAGGAGCAGTTGATCAAACTGCTGCACAACTTCCATGGACAGCGCCAGCAAAACGATGACCCGAGCTTGATGGCTGAGGAAGTCCTGCATTTACATCAACTGCTGTGCAACTGGGCCAGTTTCACGCCTGAGCAGAACAGCGGTACCGCGGTCGCATTGCTTCAAGTGCTGACCCAGCCCAAGGTCGAGAAACCACTCACCCAGCCCTCTGCGGCACAGGCACCGGAAGTCGAGGATGAAGAAGAACCCGATACCGAGATCGACATTCTCAACAGCTTTTTCATAAAAGACATCGAGCGTGCGATCGCCAGCTTGCAGCGCGCAGAGCAGCCGCTGCCTTTGCTTCAGTACCTGGGCGAAGCCGACCCGAGCAAAAGAATCGACCTGTATACCGATCATGGCCGCACGGCCATTTACCAGGCCCTGCAACCGCAATGCATAAACCCCGGGCATTGGCCGGATGAGCCCGGCCATGCCATGAGCCTGATGCAACAGTTCGCGATCAATACCGCGCTCGGCACCTTGGAAAACAGCGGGGTGTTCTCCGTTAACGGACCACCCGGGACGGGCAAAACGACCTTATTGCGCGACATGTTCGCCGAGAACATTGTTCGTCGAGCGCGGGTATTGGCGGGATACAGCGAGGCGGCAGACGCTTTTGTTGGCGGGAAAAAACCGCAGGTCACCTTCAAGGGCATGCCGAATACCTACACCATCCGCGCGCTCAAGCCTGAGCTGACCGGCTATGAAATGGTGGTGGCCTCCTCCAACAACGCCGCCGTGGAAAACATTTCCCGAGACCTGCCCAAACGCAAATCCCTGGGAAAATGCTGGAACAACGTGCAGTACCTGCAACCGGTCGCCCATAAGATTGCTGCCCAGAAAAGCGATGGCAGCATCAGCCCCCTGTCCGATGAGGACAAACCCTGGGGGTTGATCTGCGCCGCACTCGGTAACAGCAGCAACCGAAAAGCCCTGCAGGAACGTTTGTTTTTCAACCCGGTAGACACCACCGAGCCCAATCCGCCCCTGACGATTCGGCAATGGGTGGATGACTATAAGGGCCCCACCTTCAAGGAGGCCTGCGCAGCCTTCAAAAAAGCCGACGAGGAGGTCAGCAAGGCGCTGGAGGAGCGAGCCCGCTACGCCAGCCTGCTGGAAGAAATGGCGGCTACCGATGAGCCGGCCTTCCTGCACCCTCAACAGCAGTCATTCAATCAGGCCGAACAGACCAGGGCGTCCGCCCAGCAAGCCCTCGACCGCCAGCAACAGCAACTTCAAGCAACGGCGCAACACCTGAGCAGCCTGCAGGAACTGGAGCGCCTGATAGATCGCAGTCGTCCGGTCTGGTGGAAGCGCTTGTTCAATACTCAAGCAGCTAAAACCCACCGTAATGAACAACTGGAAAATGCCCGGCTCCAGCGTCTGGCGCATGAAGAGATCAACCGCGCGAAAAACCTTCTGAACAATAGCCTGAGACCGGAACTTGAAAGCGCGCAAACCGCATTGCTGTTCTGTAAAAGCGAACTCGATGCCCGTAAAGCGCAATGGCAAAGCAAGTGCCAATGCCTGGACGATTTCGCCAGCCGCCTGGGCCGTCCGAACCTGCCAGGCCAGCTGAGTGAACTGGAGAACAGCGACTTCCAGATCAATGGGCTTTGGCATGATGCCGCGCTCAATCGATTGCGCTCGACCGTGTTCGCCGCGGCGTTGACCCTGCATGAGGCCTGGCTTGCCGAGGTCGCGCCCTCAGGCTCGAACGGCAAGGGCTTCAGCGCCAACCTTGCAGCCATCAGCCTGTTGCTGAGCAACAAGACACCCGAGGATGAGCGACTGACCCAGGTGCTCTGGCAAAGCCTGTTCATGGTGATCCCGGTGGTCTCGAGCACCTTTGCCTCCTTTGGCAACCAGTTCCGTGGGCTGGGTGCCGGCTCTCTGGGCTGGCTGTACATCGACGAGGCAGGGCAAGCCGTGCCCCAGGCCGCCGTCGGTGCCTTGTGGCGGGCGCAGCGCGCCATGGTGGTGGGCGACCCCCTGCAAATCGAGCCGGTCTTCACCCTGCCGCAACGCCTGGTCAAGACACTGGGCCAGCTATCGGCGCACACGGCAAACGATGCCTTCGCCCCCAATCGCGTGTCGGTCCAGAGCCTGGCGGACCAGAACAATCGCTATGGCAGCGTGTTCAAGAACGACACCGATGAAGAGCTGTGGATCGGCAGCCCGCTGAGGGTCCACAGACGCTGCATCGAACCCATGTTCAGCCTGTCGAACCAGATCGCCTACGGTAACAAGATGGTCTTTGGCCTGCCCAACGCCCACGCCGAACAGGACGCCCCGGTGTACAGCTCCAGTTGCTGGGTCGATATCCCTGGCAATGTCGAACACAAACAGGTCGTCCCCAGGCAGATCGAGTTCATGGTCGATCTTCTCGGGCAGCTGTACCTGCGCGATGGAGAACTGCCGCAGCTGTACGTGATCTCGCCGTTCAAGGCCGTGCGCCTGGCCCTGCAGAAAGCCATACGCGCGGCGGCCTGGGCCAGGCCCAACCATCGCCCGAAATTACCCGCGGGCGAGTTGAAACAGTGGTTGAAAGCCTCCATCGGCACCGTGCATACCTTCCAGGGCAAGGAACAAGACACCGTGTTCATGCTGCTGGGGGCAGACCCCGAGCATGCGGGAGCGGCGCAGTGGGCCGCCTCCAAACCCAACCTGTTGAACGTTGCCCTCACCCGGGCCAAACGTCGGGTCTATCTGGTCGGGGATTTTGACCTCTGGGGGTCGCTGCGCTATTTCGATACGGTGAGTCGCGGCAAATTCCCGCTGCAAAGAATGGGGCCTGCTGCCTTTCTGGCAAAACTGAATGCTCTGGAAGAGCAGGCCTAACGTTGAACACCGTCAGCGCCTGACGCTGACCTGAAGATATTTGGTGAACGCGCTCGCCCCCACGGATACCTGATTGTGAAACAACGATCAGGCCCCTGTGGGGGCGAGCCCGCTCAGGATGAACGCTTCAAAAACGACTCAACGGGCGCCGCGCCCATCCAGCAACGCATCCACCACCGCCCTGGCCATTTCCACGGAATGGACCATCGACCAGATCAACCCACGCTCCAGGCCACTGCCGCGTTCGGTGATTTCATCGCTGACTTCTTCAGCGCATTTGAGCAGCAACGACACATGCACCAGGGCTTCTTCGGCGCTGATGCCTTCGCGTACATGGAACAAGGAATCCGGGGTGACGCGTACCGCCGCAGTGGTGGCCAAGGACGCGAATGGCACCGTTTCGACAGGCTGCTCGGCCAAGGACTGGCGCAAGGCCTGGTTGGCGAGTTTCAGTTCGGGGTAGCGGTAGGTGCTGGAATCAACAGGTGGATCGGGAACAAGTTTTTTCATGGTTAGGCTCCTGGTAAATAAAGGAGCTGACACCGTTCGCTTGCACACGAATTAAGGGTGGCAGCCATACGCGGGTGTGCAAGACCGAGCTACCAGGCCACTCAGCAGATCCGAGGATCTCCCGCGCATGGCCGCCATAAAGCAGCGGACATGAAAACGCTCACTCACGACTGAGCGCTTCTGCACCTGGTAGAGCCCGGACTTGCACATCCGAGTCATCGATTTGGCGATGACCCAGGCAGCCTAGCCCCGCATACAGGCGCACTCAAGCGCGCAGAAGTTTCTAGGAAATACCTTACAAAAGAAAGCGAATCAGCCCCTGTAGCCGCTGCCGAGCCTGCGAGGCTGCGATCGACCGCGCAGCAGGCGCCAAACCTGCCCATGCGGTGTGTCAGGAAAAATACCGTCGCCTGGTTTGCGGCCGCTTCGTCGGAATGCCGCCCAGCCCGATCGCAGCCTGCGGCAGCGGCTACAGGGTCCGTGGGATAACGCAGATCGTCGGCATTCTGGAGGATCGGATCGCGAGCAAGCTCGCTCCTACAGAAGAGCATGATCGATCAGAGGAATGCGATCACTGTAGGAGCGAGCTTGCTCGCGATGACGTCAGCCCAGACGCCGCCGAGGCATCAGCAGGAATACCGCTGCGCCAAAAACGCCAACAACACCTCGGTGACAAATTCCGGGTTCTCCAGATTAGAGATATGCCCCGCCTCGGGCACCAGCTGATAAGGGCAGCCAATCAGCTCGGCCATCTCCCGGGTTTCCGACGGTGGGCGCGGTTTGTCCTGGTCGCCGCACAGCAGCAAGGTGCTCTTGGGGTCCAGTTGGTTGAGGCGCGACAGCAGGTCTGCGCGGCTGAAGGTGATACGACCCATGGGCACCACGCTTTCACGCAGGCGTTCGCTGGGCAGTGCCGCGAGCACGGCGCGGAAGTCCTGGTACAGCGCCGACTGCGGGTCGATGCCCGGACGGAAGAAAATCGGCACCACGATGTCCAGCAGTTGCGGGGCGATCGTCCCGCTCTCTTCGATCTGCTTGAACAGCGAGAAGTAGTACTGGCGGGTCGGCTCCGGCTCGGCCCCGAGATAGGTGTCCATCAGCACCAGGCCATTGATCCGTTGCGGCGCCGCCAGGGCCAGGCGCGCGCCCCACATGCCGCCCACGGACAGGCCGACCAGGGTGATGCGTTCGATCTGAAGATGATCCAGCAGCGCCAGCACCTGCCGGGCGATGTCATCCAGCGAAGCAGTACCTTGCGGCAGCGCGCCGGATTGGCCGTGGCCCCACAGGTCCGGGGCGATCACCCGGTACTGCCGGGACAGCGCCTCGATCTGCGGCGCCCACATGTTCAGGTCCCACAGGTAACTGCCGGCCAGCAGCACCGCGGGGCCGCTGCCCTGGTCCAGGTAGTGAAGGGCTTGTCCATCAATAGTCGCGAAGGGCATCAACTGTCTCCTGTCAGGTGGGCTGCGAAAAAGCTTCGGTAGACTGTGCCGGTGAAGGGTTGCCGTCAATCGGACAAGTCCTAACGGCCGTGCAAGCCTGGAGGTTTTTCGCGAGCAAGCTCGCTCCTACATGGGACATATCGCCTTCTGTAGGAGCGAGCTTGCTCGCGATAGGGCCAGCACTGACAACACTGGATTACAGCCCCTCCAGCTCCGCCATCAGATCGCTCAGGCGATCGACCTTCTCCTCGCTGATTTCACTGCTCGCCAGGCTGTCGATGTACTGCGCCAGTTCCTCCACCGTGCTGCACTCGAACATCGCCCGCAGCGGCACGTTGCGTTGCAGGGTTTTCTGCACCCGCGAGGCGATCTGCGTGGCCAGCAGCGAATGCCCGCCCAGTTCGAAGAAGTTGTCCCGGACCCCGACCCGCTCGACCTTGAGCACCTCGGCCCAGATAGCGGCCAGGGTCTGCTCCAGCTCGCTGCGCGGCGCCAGGTAGTCCTGGCTGTGCAGCTGGCCGATCTCCAGGGCCGGCAGGGCCTTACGGTCGAGCTTGCCGTTGGCGTTGAGCGGCAGGCGTTCCAGCCACAACCAGTGCAGCGGCACCATGTATTCCGGCAGCTCGGCGCGCAGGCGTTGCTTGATGCGCTCCAGGCGTTCCGTCGGGTTCAGCGCCGAGTCGCTGGCCACCAGATAACCCACCAGATGCTTGCCGTTGACGCCTTCCTGCACGCCGACCGCCGCGTCGCGGACTTCCGGTTGTTCGTGCAGGCGGGCTTCGATTTCCCCCAGCTCGATGCGGTAGCCACGGATCTTCACCTGGTGGTCGATGCGCCCGACGTATTCCAGCACGCCATCGGCGCGGCGGCGTGCCAGGTCGCCGGTGCGGTACAGACGTTCGCCCGGGGCACCGAACGGATGGGGCACGAACACCTGCGCGGTGCGCAGCGGATCGCTGACGTAACCACGGCCGACCCCGGTACCGGCGACGCACAGCTCGCCCACCGCGCCCAGCGGCACCAGGTCCAGCGCGCCATCCATCAGGTACAGGCGGTTGTTGTCGGTCGGCGTACCGATCGGCAGATAGCTGCCACGGGTCGAGGCCATGTCGACACGGTAGAAGGCCACGTCATCCGAGCACTCGGCCGGGCCATAGGCGTTGACCAGGCCGATCTGCGGGTAACGCAGCAACCATTGATGCGCCAGCTCCGGCGGCATCGCCTCGCCGGTCGGCAGCATCCAGCGCAGGCCATCAAGGTGGATGGACTCCTGGGCCAGCATGCCCTGGATCAGCGACGGCACGCTTTCCAGCACGCTGATGCGCTGCGCCTGCACATGGGCCAGCAAACCTTGCGGGTCATGGGCGATGGCGTTCGGCACGATGTCCACCCGCGCGCCGAACAGCGGCGCGGCGAGGAACTGCCAGACCGAAATGTCGAAGCTCTGCGACGCGGTCTGGGCGATCACATCGGCTTCGCTCAATTGCAGGTACGGCACCTTGCTCAGCTGGTTGTTGAGCATGCCGCGCTGCTCGACCATCACGCCCTTCGGCAAGCCGGTGGAACCCGAGGTGTAGATCACATAGGCCAGGTTGTCCGGGCCGCTGTAAATGCCTGGGTTGTCCAGCGAATGATCGGCCGCTTGCACCTCTTCCCAGACCAACAAACGGGGTCGGTTGGCGCAGGCGAATTCGTCCAGCAAGGCTTGCGCCTGTGCCTGGCAGGCCGCGGTGCACACCAGCAACGGCGTGCGGCTCAGCTCGATGATCCGCCCCAGGCGCTGGCTCGGCAGGCCCGGGTCCAGCGGCAGGTAGCCGGCGCCGGCCTTGAAGCTGCCGATGATCATGCCCAGCAGGTCCAGGCTGCGCTCGGCCAGCAGGGCCACCGGCTGGTCCAGGCCCACGCCGTTGGCGATCAGGGCGTGGCCCAGGCGGTTACTGCGCTGGTTCAGTTCGGCGTAGCTGTATTGCAGCTCCTGGCAACTGGCGGCGATGCGTTGCGGATGGGCCGCCACCTGCGCTTCGAACAGTTCGACGTAGCTGCACTCCAGCGGGTACTCATGTTTGCTCTGGTTGCAGCCGGCGAGCAGGAAGTCCTGTTCTTCTGCGCCCAGCAGCGGCAGCTCGGCCATGTCGCCATGGAAGCCCTGCACCAGCGCCAGCAGCAGGCGCTTGAATTCGCCGAGCATGCGCTCGATGGTCGCTTGCTCGAAGTAGCGCTGGTCGTAGGACAGGTGCAGCCCCAGGTCATCCCCCGGGTAGCACACCGCGGTCAGCGGGAAGTTGGTGTGGGTGCGGCCGGAATCCGAGGTGGCGTTCAGGCTTTGCGCGCGGTCCAGCACCGAGACTTCCACCGGCGCGTTCTCGAACACGAACAGGCTGTCGAACAGCGGCTGGCCCTTGGGCAGTTCGCTGTTTTCCTGGATCGCCACCAGCGGCAGGTACTCGTACTCGCGCAGCTCCATATTGCGTTCCAGCAGGCTGCTGAGCCATTGACGCACGCTCAAACGCTGACCGTCTTCCGGCAGCTGCACCCGCAGCGCGATGCTGTTGATGAACAGGCCGACGGTGCGCTGCATCTCCGGCATCTCCACCGGGCGCCCAGCCACGGTGACGCCGAACAGCACGTCACGCTCACCGCTCAGGCGCCGCAGGACCAGGGCCCAGGCCGCCTGGGCGAAGGTGTTGACGGTCAGTTGATGCTGCTGCGCCAACTCGCGCAGTTGCGCACCGTCGCGGGCATCGAGCCGGGTGTAGCAGTCACCGACGATCATGCCGCCGCTGTCGCCGGCGTGCTCACGCAGGAACGGCCGGTCGCTCGGAATCGGCGTGGTGCGCTCGAAGCCTTGCAGGTTGTTTTTCCACCACTGGCGCGCCTCGGCCAGGCTCTGGCGTTGCAGCCAGCCGATGTAATCGCGGTAGCGTGGCGGCACGCTGAGCTGGGCTTCGCGACCTTCGCCCAGGGCGGTGTAGATCTCGAAGAAGTCGTTCATCAACAGCGAACGGCACCAGGCATCGATCAGGATGTGGTGGTTGCTCATCATGAACCAGTAGCGCGCGGCCCCCACGCGGATCAGCCGCAGGTGGAACGGCGCCTGCTCGAGCAGATCGAAACCGGCCTCGCGTTCGCTTTTCAGCAGCGCCTGCAACTTCGGCTCCTGCTCGGCTTCGGCCACTAAACTCCAGTCCAGGAACTCGATCGGCGTGCCGCCCGGCTTGTGGATAACTTGCAGCATGTCTTCGCCGACGTTCCAGCAGAAGGACGCGCGCAGGGCTTCGTGACGAGCCACCACCGCCTGCCAGGCCTGGGCGAAACGCGCAGGGTCCAGCTCGCTGTTGATGCGGTAGCGGTCCTGCATGTAGTACAGGCCGGTACCCGGCTCCAGCAGGGTGTGCAGCAGCATGCCCTCTTGCATCGGGGTCAGCGGGTAGACGTCTTCGATGACCCCGGCTGCTACTGGCAGCGCGTCCAGCTGCGCCTGGGTCAGGCGCGCCAGGGGGAAGTCCGACGGCGTCAGGCCGCCGGCATCGTCCTCCAGGCAATGGGCGATCAGGCAGTGCAGTTCGCCGAGGTAGGCCTGGGCCAGCTCGTCGATGGTCTGCGGGTCGAAACGCTCGCCGCTGAAGGTCCAGCGCAGCACCAGCTCACCGGCGTAGACCTGGCTGTCGACGCTCAGCTCGTTGGGCAGCGGCGCTTCCGGTGAATGGGCGGCGCCCACCGGCTCGTCCAGCGGACGGAACAGCGCGTCGCTGGCAAAGCTCTGGTCGAACTGGCCCAGGTAGTTGAAGGTGATCGGCGCCTTCGGCAAGGCCGCCATGCCTTGCTGGATCGCCGCGTCGGCCAGGTAGCGCAGCACGCCATAACCCAGGCCTTTGTGCGGTACGGCGCGCAGCTGTTCCTTGATCGCCTTGATCGAGGCGCCCTGCCCGGCCGCTTCCTCTATAGCCTGCGGGGTCAGGCGCAGCGGGTAAGCGCTGGTGAACCAGCCGACCGTGCGGGTCAGGTCGATCTCGTCGAACAGGGTTTCGCGGCCGTGGCCTTCGAGCTGGATCAGCGCCGAAGCCTCGCCGGTCCAACGGCAGAGTACGCGGGCCAGGGCCGTCAGCAGCAGGTCGTTGACCTGGGTGCGGTAAGCGCTCGGCGCCTGTTGCAGCAACTGCCGGGTGCGCTCGGCATCCAGTTTCACGCTGACGGTCCGGGCATGCTTGTTCTGCCGCCCGCCCTGAGTGTGCTGCACCGGCAGCGTCGCTGCCGGGCCAGCCAGTTGGTCCTGCCACCAGCTCAACTCTTCGCGCAGCGACTCGCTGCCGGCATAGGCCAGCAGGCGTGACGCCCAATCGCGCAAGGCGCTGGTTTTCGCCGGCAGGCGCGGCGTCTGCTGAGCTTCAAGCTGGCGGTAGAGGTTTTGCAGATCCTCCAGCAGCACCCGCCAGGACACGCCGTCGACCACCAGGTGGTGGATGGCGATAAACAGGCGTTGCTGTTCCTGCGGACCGTCCACCAGCAGCGCGCGCAACAGCGGTCCGTTGCTCAGGTCGAGGCTGCGCTGGGCCTCGGCGAACAGCGCAACACATTGATCCATAGACGCCACATGCATCTGCACCAGCAGCGGCGCTTCGGACAACGGTTGATGTATCGCCTGCCATTGGCCGTCGACCTGGGTAAAGCGCAGGCGCAGGGCATCATGCTGCGCCAGCACCGCGTGCAGCGCTTGCTCCAACAACTGCCCATCGAGTGCCTGGGTCGGCGCCAGCAGCAGCGCCTGGTTCCAGTGTTGACGCTCGGGGATCTCGCTGTCGAAGAACCAGTGCTGGATCGGCGTCAGGCCCGACTCGCCGCTGAGCACGCCTTGCTCGGCAACAATCTGCTCGCTGCGGCTGGCCACCGCGGCCAGGGTCTGCACGGTCTGATGCTGGAACAAATCCCGCGGGCTGAAATGAATGCCCAGCTGGCGGGCGCGGCTGACCACCTGGATCGACAGGATCGAGTCGCCGCCCAGTTCGAAGAAGTTGTCGTGCAGGCCGACCTGCCGCAGGTTCAGCACATCACACCAGACCTGGGCCAGGGTTTGCTCCAGCTCGTTGCTCGGCGCCACGTACTGCTGGCGGTTGAGCTCCAGGTCCGGCGCCGGCAAGGCGCGGCGGTCGAGCTTGCCGTTGGCGGTCAGCGGCATGCTCGCCAGCAGGACCAGATGGGTGGGCACCATGTAATCCGGCAGATGGATTTTCAGCTGGGCCTTGATCGCTTCGCGCAAGGCAGCTTGCTGCTCGTCACTCTGTTCGGCGACATCGGTCACCAGATAGCCGGCCAGCTGTTTGCCGCCCGGCATGTCCAGGGCCAGCACCACCGCTTCGCGCACGGCCTCATGTTCCAGCAGGCGGTTTTCGATTTCCCCCAGCTCGATGCGGAAGCCGCGAATCTTCACCTGATGGTCGACCCGGCCGATGTATTCCACCTGACCGTCGGCGCACTGGCGCACCAGGTCGCCGGTGCGATACAGACGCCCGCCAAGAGTGCTGAACGGGTCGGCCACAAAGCGCTCGGCGCTCATACCCGGACGCTGGTGGTAACCCTGGGCCAGGCCGGCCCCGCCGACATACAGCTCACCGGTGGCGCCTTGCGGCACCAGGGCCAGATCGGCGTCGAGGATGTAGGCCACGCGCTCACCGACCACCGTGCCGATCGGCACGCTGCCGACGCCCTCCTCCAGTTGTTCCGGCGCCAGGCTGGCCAAAGGCATGACCACGGTTTCGGTGGGGCCGTAGGCGTTGAAGAACAGGCTCGGCTTGAACGCCGCGCGGATGCGGCTCAGGTGCTCGCCGGTCAGCGCTTCGCCGCCGGTGATGCACATGCGCACCGGCAAGGTTTCGCCCTGGGTCGCCAGCCACTGCGCCAGCTGGCTGCCATAGCTCGGGGTGAAACCGAGGATGTTGATGCGATGCTGGCGGATCAGCTGGCAGATCTCTTCGGTGTCCCACTGCCCTTGCGCCCGCAGCACCACCTGGGCGCCGCTGAGCAGCGGCACTAGCAGGCGCTCGGTGGCGGCGTCGAAGTTGATGGAATAGAAGTGCAGCTCGCAGTCGTCCGGGCGCATGCCGAAGCGCTCGATCACCGCGCGGCAATGCATGGCGATCTCGCCATGGGACACCACCACGCCCTTGGGCTTGCCGGTGGAACCCGAGGTGTAGATCAGGTACGCCTGGTGCTGCGGCAGGCTGATAAAGGGCAGCTCGCTGGCCGGGTAGTTGGCCAGTTGCGCGCCGTCCTCTTCCAGGCACCAGCGCGCCACGCTCGGCGGCAGCTGGCCCAGGGCCTGGAACATCGCCGCGTCACTGAGCAGCAAGCCGATGCCACTGTCTTCGATCATGTAGTGCAGGCGGTCCAGCGGGTATTCCGGGTCCAGCGGCACGTAGGCGCCGCCGGCCTTGAGGATCGCCAGCAGGCCGATGACCATTTCCAGCGAACGCTCCAGGGCCAGGCCGACCCGCACCTGCGGACCGACGCCACGTTCACGGAGCATCCAGGCCAGGCGGTTGGCGCGGCTGTCGAGTTCGGCGTAGCTCAGGGTCTGCCCGGCGAACGTCAGGGCCGGCGCGTCCGGGCGCAGCAGCGCCTGTTCGCTGAACAGGTGGTGGATGCACTGGTCCAGGCGGTGCTCGCCGGGCTCGACGCCCAGGCTGTCCAGCAGCTGCTGTTGCTCGGCGCGGTCGAGCAGCGGCAATTCGCTCAGGCGTTGCTCGGGGCTCTCGATCAAGGCCTCCAGCAGGTTGCGCCAGTGCGTCGCCATGCGCGCGATGCGCGGTTCGTCGAACAGGTCGGTGCTGTAGGTCAGGCAGCAACCCAGGCGATGGTCGAGGTCGGTGACTTCCAGGTTGAGGTCGAACTTGGTGGCCCGCGCATCGTTGGCCAGGTATTCGACGGTCATGCCGGCCAGGCTGCGGCTCTGCTGGAACTCCCAGCGCTGGACGTTGCACATCACCTGGAACAGCGGGTTGTAGGCGGCGCTGCGCGGCGGTTGCAGGGCTTCCACCAGGTGGTCGAACGGCAGGTCCTGATGGGACTGGCCTTCGATCACGGTATGTCGCACCTGCTCGAACAGTTCACCGACGCTCATCTGCCCGTCGAGCTGGCAACGCAGCACCTGGGTGTTGAGGAAGGCGCCGATCAGCCCTTCGCTTTCCGGGCGGATGCGGTTGGCCACCGGCGCGCCGATGCGCAGGTCGGTCTGGCCGCTGTAGCGATAGAGCAGCACGGCCAAAGTGGCGGCCATGGTCATGAACAGGGTCAGGCCGTGTTCCGCATTGAAGCGACGCACCCGTGCCGCCAGTTCGTCGCTGAGGTCGAAGCGGTACAGCTCGCCCTGGTGGCTTTGCACCGGCGGCCGCGGACGGTCGCCCGGCAGTTCCAGCAGCGGGTGTTCGCTGCCCAGTTGCGCGGTCCAGTAATCCAGCTGGCGCTGACGCTCGCCGGACTCCAGCCACTGGCGTTGCCAGACGCTGTAGTCCAGGTACTGCACCGGCAGTGGTTCCAGCGGCGAGTCGCGGTCGTCGATAAAGGCTTCGTACAACGCGCTCAGCTCACGGGCGAAGATGTCCATCGCCCAGCCTTCGGTGACGATGTGGTGCAGGGTCAGCACGAAGTAGTGCTCATGCTCCGCCGCCTTGACCAGGCAGGCGCGCAGCAGCGGACCGGTTTCCAGGTCGAACGGCTGGTGCGCTTCGCTGTCGGCCAGTTGTTGCAGGCGCTGTTCGCGGGCTGCTGCATCCAGGCTGGAGAAGTCCTTCCAGGCCATGCGCACGCCGGTTTCCCCGTGCACCCGTTGCTGGGCCACGCCGTCGACGCTAGGGAAAGTGGTGCGCAGGGTTTCATGGCGCAGGATCAGCGCCTGCAGCGCCGCCTCGAAACGCCCGACATCCAGCACGCCCTTGAAGCGCGCCATGCCGCCGACGTTGTAGGCCGGGCTGTCCGGCTCCATCTGCCAGAGGAACCACATACGCTGCTGGGAATAGGACAGCGGCACAGGCGCGCTGCGGTCGACCTTGGCAATCGGCGGCTGCTGGTTGCGCTTGCCGGATGCCTGGATCAGCCGCACTTGCTCGGCGAAGTCGCCCAGCTCGCTGGCTTCGAACAAGGCCCGCAGCGGCAACTCGACGTCGCAGGCCTGGCGGGTGCGGGAAATGATCTGCGTGGCCAGTAGCGAGTGGCCGCCCAGGGCAAAGAAATCATCGCGCAAGCCAATGCGCTGCTGCCCCAGCACCTCGCGCCAGATCGCCGCGATCTGCTGTTGCAGCTCGGTGACCGGTTCGACGTGTTCACGCACCTGCCATTGCGGTTCCGGCAAGGCACGGCGGTCGAGCTTGCCGCTCGGGCTCAGGGGCATGGTCGAAAGAAGCATCAGTTGCGCCGGCACCATGTACTCCGGCAGCTCGCTGGCCAGGGCGGTTTTCAGGCGCTCGGTCTGCGCCTCTTCATCTTCCACATCGGAGGTGGCGGTGTAATAGCCGATCAGCTGCGCACCGGCCGCGGTCTCGCGCACCAGTACCGCGGCCTGGGCCACGCCCTCCTGGGCCAGCAGGCGCGCTTCGATTTCCTGGGGTTCGACGCGAAAGCCGCGCAGCTTGACCTGCTGATCGAGGCGCCCGAGGTATTCCAGCGCGCCATCGGCCGCCCAGCGCACTCGGTCGCCGGTGCGGTACAGGCGCGCGCCCTCGGTGCCCAGCGGGTCGACAACAAAACGTTCCGCGCTCAGCCCCGGCCGCCCGAGGTAACCACGGGCCAGGCCGATCCCGGCAATGCACAGCTCGCCCGGCACGCCGGCCGGCACCGGGTTGAGGTCGGCGTCCAGCACCCGGCAGATCACATTGCCCAGCGGCCGGCCGATGGGCGAGCGCTCGCCATCGCTGCGGCGGCAATGCCAGTGGGTGACGTTGATCGCGGTTTCGGTCGGGCCATAACGGTTGTGCAACTGGACGTTCGGCAGTTGCTCCAGCACCCGGTCGCGCAATTCGGCCGGCAAGGCTTCGCCACCGGAGAACAGCCAGCGCAGGCTGCTGCATTCGGCGCTCAGCGGCTCATCGACGAACAGCTGCAACAGCGGCGGCACGAAGTGCAGCGTGGTCACGCCGTATTGCTGCACCAACTGGGCGATGCGATGCGGGTCGCGGTGTTCGCCCGGCGCGGCCAGCAGCAGGCGGCAGCCGGTGATCAGCGGCCAGAAGCATTCCCACACCGACACGTCGAAGCTGATCGGCGCCTTTTGCATCAGCACATCGCTGGCGTCCAGGCGGTAGGTATTCTGCATCCACTGCAAGCGTTCGCTCAGGGCCGCGTGGGTGTTGCCCACGCCCTTGGGCTGGCCGGTGGAACCGGAGGTGTAGATCACATACGCCAGGTTGTCGCCGTGCAGGTGCAGGCCCGGCGCCTGGCTCGGCCAGCTGTCGAGCTTGAGGCTGTCCATGGCGATGGCACTGACACCCTCGGCCTGGGGCAGACGCTCGAGCAGCTGGATCTGGGTCAGCAGCAGCTCGACGCCACTGTCGGCCAGCATGTAGGCCAGGCGTTCGGCCGGGTAGTCCGGGTCCAGCGGCACATAGGCGCCGCCGGCCTTGACGATCGCCAGCAGGCCGATCAACAGCTGCGGCGAACGCTCGGCGGCGATGGCCACGCAGACATCCGGGCCGACCCCTTTGTCGCGCAGGTAATGGGCCAGGCGATTGGCCTGGGCGTGCAGCTCGGCGAAGCTCAGCTCACCGCCCTGCCACACCAGCGCGGTGCGCTCCGGGGTCTGTTGCAGTTGTGCGTCGAGCAGCTCGGGCAGCCATTGGCTGGCCGCCGCGCAAGGGGCTTCGCTCCACTGTTGCTGCTGCGCCTGCTCGCAGGGGTTGAGCAACGGCAAGTCGGCGATGGCGGTCTGCGGACGCTCGCAGGCCTCGCGCAGCAGGCTGACGAAATGCTCGGCCAGGCGCTCGACGGTCGCGGCCTCGAACAGCTCGGCGGCGTAGTCGAAGGACAGGCTCAGGCGGCCGTTGCGGTCTTCTTCGCTGTGCAGTTGCAGGTCGAACTTGGCCTCGCGGCTGTGCCACGGCAGCTCTTCGGCCAGCAGCCCGGGCAACCGGCGCAGGGCGCCGAGGTCGCGTTGCTGGTGGTTGAACATGACCTGGAACAGACCCTGTTCGCGGGCCTGGGGGAAGGCTTCGAGCAGTTGCTCGAACGGCATGTCCTGATGGGCCTGGGCTTCCAGCGCGGCCTGGCGGGTCTGCGCCAGCAACGCGCTAAATGGCAGGCGACCATCCACCTCGGCGCGCAGCACCAGGGTGTTGATGAAAAAGCCGATCAGGCCCTGGGTTTCCAGGCGCGGACGGTTGGCGTTGGGCACGCCGATGCGGATGTCGCGCTGGCCGCTGTAGCGATGCAGCAGGCTCTGGAACGCCGTGAGCAACAGCATGAAAGGTGTGGATTCATGGGCCTGGGCGGTCTGGCGGATGGCTTCGCTCAGGCTCGCTCCCAGGCGCAGGCTGTGACGCGCGGCGCTGTGTTGCCGCTGTGCCGAGCGCGGGTGATCGGTGGCCAGGCTCAGGCTTGGGTGCTCATTGCCCAACTGCTGTTTCCAGTAGGCCAGTTGCCGCTCGCCTTCGCCCTGGGCCAGCCACTGGCGCTGCCAGCTGCCGTAGTCGGCGTATTGCAGCGGCAGCGGCGCCAGGCTCGCCGCCTGGCCTTGCACGGCGGCGGCATACAGGCGCGAGAACTCGTCGATCAGCACATTCAGCGACCAGCCGTCGGCGATGATGTGGTGCAGGGTCACCAGCAGTTGGTGCTCTTCGTCGTCGAGGCGCACCAGGGTCACCCAGAGCAGCGGGCCTTGTTCCAGGTCGAACTGGGTACGGGCTTCCTCCTCGCGGATCTGTTGCGCCCGCGCCTCGCGCTCGGCCAGCGGCAGGTCGCTGAGGTCGATCACCTGCAGGTTGAATTCGCCAGCGGCTTCGACCTGTTGCAGCGCCTGGCCGTCGCGCTCGAAAAAGCGCGTGCGCAGGGATTCGTGGCGTTCGATCAGTTGCTGGAAGCTGGCGCGCAGGGCGTCTTCGTCCAGCTCGCCGCGCAGGCGCAGGCCGCCGGGAATGTTGTAGGCGCTGCTGTGCGGGTCGAGCTGCCAGGTGATCCACAGGCGGTTCTGCGCCAGGGACTGAGGCAGCGCCTCGGCACGCGACAAGGCATTGATCGCGCCCTGGGCCAGGCCGCCGTCCTGTTGCAATTGCGCGACCTGCGCGGCGAAGGCGCCGAGGGTCGGCGCCTCGAACAGCAGACGCAGGTTCAGCTCCAGGCCGAGTTCTTCACGCAGGCGCGCGACGACCTGGGTCGCGGCGATGGAGTTGCCGCCCAGCAGGAAAAAGTGATCGTCGCTCGCCACTTGCTCGACGTGCAGCTGTTCGCGCCAGATGCGGCCGATCAGCTCTTGCAGTTCGCTGCTCGCTTCGCCGCTGGCCTCGTCGATCGCCGCCTGGCGACTAGGAAACTGGGCATAAGTGTCGAGGCTGCCATCGGCCAGGCGGTTACGACAGGCCGAACGTTGCAGCTTGCCGCTGGAGGTCTTGGGCAACGCGCCGGGGTTAAGCAGGACCACCACGCTCGGCGCTTGCTGATAGGCCTCGGCCACGGTCTGGCGAATCAGCTTGATCAGCGCCTCCGGCGTGAGGATCTTCTGCACGCTGCGGCTGATTTCCGCGGCGATGCCGATGCCTTCCTCGCCCTGTTCGGTGACGGCGAACGCCGCGACCCGGCCCTTGCGCACCACCTCGACCTCACGCTCGATGGTCTGCTCGATGTCCTGTGGATAAAGGTTGTGGCCACGCACGATCAGCATGTCTTTCAAGCGACCGGTAATGAACAGCTCGCCACCGCGCATGAAGCCCAAATCGCCGGTGCGTAGCCAGGTCTGGCCGGCGTGCTGAACGAAGGTCTTGGCCGACGCCTCGGGGTTGCGCCAGTAACCATGGGCGATGCTCGGGCCGGCGGCCCAGACTTCGCCGACCAGGTTGTCTTCCAGCTCGACCAGGGTGTGCGGCTCGACGATCAGCACGGCGTGCTCGGGCTGGCTGGTGCCGCAGCTCATCATGGCGTTGCCGGTGCCCGGCTCGGCGCGGTTCTGCGCCAGGGCCTGCTCGTCCAGGCGCAGGACCGGGATGCCCTGGCCACGGGTGCCGCCGGCAACAAACAGGGTGGCTTCGGCCAGGCCATAAGAGGCAAAGAAGTTGTTCGGGGTGAAACCGCAGGCGGCGAACTTCTCGGCGAAGCGCTCCAGGGTGTCCAGGCGGATCGGCTCGGACCCGGAATAGGCCACGCGCCAGCGGCTGAGGTCCAGGCGCTCCAGGGCCGATTCGCTGACCCGCTCGCTGCACAAGCGATAGGCGAAGTCCGGGCCGCCGCTGATGGTGCCGCCGTATTGGCTGATCGCCTCCAGCCAGCGCAACGGCCGGCCGAGGAAGTAGGCCGGCGACATCAATACGCAGGGCACACCGCTGAAGATCGGTTGCAGCAGGCCGCCGATCAGGCCCATGTCGTGGTACAGCGGCAGCCAGCTGACGATCACGTCGTCGGGGTTGAGGTCGATGCCGAAGCCGCGGCGGATCAGCAGTTCGTTGGCCACCAGGTTGCCGTGGCTGACTTGCACGCCCTTGGGCAAGGCGGTGGAACCCGAGGTGTATTGCAGGAAGGCGATGTCGTCGCCGCGCAGTTCGGTGGCCGTCCAGACTTCGGCCAGGCTCGCCTCCAGGGTGTCCACGCAGAGCAGCTGCGGCGCGTCGGCGCCTTGCAGCTCGTCCATCTGCGCCAGGGAATCGCGCAGCCCGCTGCTGGTCAGCAGCAGCCGCGGCTCGGCGTCGGCGATGATCGAGATCAGCCGCTCCTGGTGATGGCGTCGGCTCGACTCCGGCGGATAGGCCGGCACCGCGATGACCCCGGCATACAGGCAGGCGAAAAACGCCGCGACATAGTCCGGGCCGCTGGGGAACAGCAGCACCGCGCGATCGCCCAGACCGGCATTGGCCTGCAGCGCCGCGGCGATGGTCCGGGCGCGCAGATCCAGGTCGCGATAACTGAGGACCACGCTCTGATCCTGCTCTTCGGCAAGAAAGCGCAAGGCCACTTGATCGGGGGTCTGAGCCGCCCGGCGTTGAAGGGCTTGAGCCAGAGTGCTGGGGAGTTCGAACGCGTCCATCATGGGGTTTCCTGCGCGGATTGTGCTTGCACGTAGAGCCGCGGACCAAGGCCGCGACCGTTACATAAACCTTTGAAAAATAAAGGCCCCTGCCCTCGGAACGGGGCATCTGGAGACTGCTGTGGCGGGATGTTCCACCCGTAGCCTTTTCTCCAATGAGAACGGATGGCGTCTTGAAATAATTAGTCCCCACCCACCCCTCGAACACCTTCACAAAGTGCGACAACGAGCCGCAGTTCTCACTGCGCACCAAAGAGGATCATTAATTCTCTTTCTCAATTGACAATCATTATCATTCAACATAATTTGTCGCTCGATGTGTAAGACGAATCTGAAATTTCTGTCGTCCTACTAACCCTTTTGCAGCAAGGTGATTTCCATGACGGAACAAGTATCCACAAGCAGGTGCGATTCACCGCTACTCCAGGCCTTTGTCGACAACCGCCTGATCCTGGTCAAAATCGCGGCGCGCATTACCGGCTGCCGCTCCCGCGCCGAAGACGTGGTGCAGGACGCTTTCTTCCGGCTGCAATCGGCGCCGCAGATCACCTCGTCGTTCAAGGCGCAGTTGAGCTACCTGTTCCAGATCGTGCGCAACCTGGCGATCGACCACTATCGCAAGCAGGCGCTGGAGCAGAAGTATTCGGGCACTGAAGAAGAGGGCTTGAATGTGGTCGTGCAGGGAGCGTCGCCGGAAACCTCACACATCAATTTCTCGACTCTGGAACACATTGCCGATGCGCTGACCGAACTGCCGAGCCGCACCCGCTATGCGTTCGAGATGTATCGCCTGCATGGCGTGCCGCAAAAGGACATCGCCAAGGAGCTCGGGGTCTCGCCGACCCTGGTGAATTTCATGATTCGCGATGCACTGGTGCACTGCCGCAAAGTCTCGGGTAGCCGCGCCGACACCTACGCCCGCCACTGATCCGCGCTGCCCGCTACTCCCGCACCTGATCGCGATAGCCACCGTCCGCCACGGCGCTACCGCGAACAGGAACGCTCCCGCCCGATCTTCTCGACCCCCTGATGCCGTTCGACACCACGCCCCTGCGCCAGAATCAGCAGGGCGGCGCGCTTGTGCGAAAAATCGAAGGCCCTTCCACAATGCAGGCAACGCTCCTGCTGCTCGAGCCTGTGGCCAGCGTCCTCGACCAGCCGCTCGCTCGGCCCGTGGTCGAGGCATAACGAATGCACCAGGGTCGACAACCAGCCGGCCATCCACTCCTCACGCCATCCGTCTTGCCCACGCAAGGCTTGCAGCACCTCGCTGCCCGGCGGTGGCAGCGGCGCGCCAGGCCCACGGCTGGCACCGCTGGTTTCAATGCCGGCGAGCCGCAGCGGTTGCAGGCCAGCGGCATCGGCGACGCAACGGCAGGTATCGGCAACGGCCACAGCGGACAGCGTATCGAGAGAGGACATGGCACGGACTCAGCGTCATCGGTGTTCAACCAAGTGACGTGAGCCGTAGAGAGAAATTTAGGCAGGCCGGCTTCACTTGGCCGGGGGCATGACCACGATGCGGTAGGGATCGAAGATCTTCAGCATTTCACCGCTGTCGCGCAGGCGCCCCAGCAACTTGGCGAAGTCTTCGCCCGTGATCGGCGCCATGGGGCGAATCAGGGCGTAGTGGTGGTAGACCTGATCGATCCGCTCGGACGCGAACAACTGCTGCGCCGTGTCGGCATTGTGCGAGAGGAAATCACTGAGGTAGGAACGGGTCACCAGCGCAATGTCGGCACGACCGCGCAGCACCATCAGCAGGTTGCTGTCATGGGAGTAGGTCAGGGTCGCGTTGTAGGTGTCGGCCAGGTACTTGGGGTCGGCATTGAAGTTGGCGAACGCGTAGTGGTAACCGCTGAACAGGGCCAGGCGCTTGCCCTTGAGGTCGGCGAAATATTCCTGGCCGCGGCCGGGCTCGCGCTGGGCGGTGAAGATCTCGGCATCTTCCAGGCCCATGTCGACGCTGGTGTGGGGAATGTCCTGCCAGCCCCAGGCCGGGTTCTCGAAAATCGCCATGTCGACGCGGCCTTGCTCGAAATCGCGAAAACGCCGGGGAATCGAGGTCGGCACCAGTACGAATTGATAATCACTTTGCAGTACGTTCAAGGCCTCCACCAGTTGCGGCAGCAAACCGGTATCGGCGCCCTGCTCGGGCCGCACGGTATAAGGAGGAAAGTGCGCCGCCCCCACCCGTACCAACTGTGCAGCACAGACCGGGAAAACCGTCAGGGTGGCCAGGCCCCACACAAGCATTCGCAAAGCCGTCCGCATTGGCGAAGACATCAGGTAACGTACCTCAAGAAAAGAAACAGGGGAGTGCCATTAAAGCTAGGCGGTTTCCCTCGCTTCGACAACTTTCCACTGAGTAATTAATTACTTGCGCTCAGGGCTCGTTGAGCACCAGGGTCAGCGCTTCCTCGGCCAGTTGTTCGAGGGTCAGGCTGCCCTCGGCGCGAAACCAGGTGGTGGTCCAGGACAGCGCCCCGGTGAGAAAACGCCGGGTAATGAACACATCGCCCTTGATAAAGCCGGCCTCCTTGGCCTCGCCCAGCACCTGCAGCCAGATCTGCTCATAAATGTCGCGCAGGGCCAGGACGTCGGCCTGGCCTTGCGCCGACAACGAGCGCCATTCGTAGACCAGCACCGCCATGGCCTCACCGCTACCGCCCATGATCGATTGCAGCTCGCAGCGGATCAGCGCCAGCACCCGCTCGCGCACGCTGCCGGCTTCGGCCAGTTCGGCGCGCATCAGGGCGGTGTTGTAGTGGATGGTTTCCTCCATCACCGCGCGCAGGATGTCGTCCTTGCTCTTGAAGTGATGAAAGATGCTGCCGGACTGGATGCCCACCGCGCTGGCCAGGTCGCGCACCGTGGTGCGTTCGTAGCCTTTGTTGCGAAACAGGTGAGCCGCGGTTTGCAGCAGCTTGCCGCGGGCGCTGTCCGGATCGGTCAGTTGCCCGTTGGCGACCAGCTGGCGCATCACCAGCAAGGCTTTTTGCTCGTCCACGGCCTCTCTCCTACATTCGCTCGATCGTTATGCGGCGCAGCCCGCTGAAACAGGGAGCTTGCGCGCGCAATTTAAGCCCGTGGGGACGACCAAGCAAGCGCTTGGGAAGAAGATATTTCCGACGTTTACAAACCAAGCGCTTGCTTGGTAGTCTCGATGCAGTTCTGTCATCGCGTCTTTTATCGAGTCTTTTATCGAGAGCCCCCTGCCATGACCAAGACCCTCCGCATCGGCTGCGCCAGTGCCTTCTGGGGCGACACCTCGAGCGCCGCCGCGCAACTGGTGCAGGGCGGCCGCCTGGATTACCTGGTGTTCGACTACCTGGCCGAGATCACTATGTCGATCATGGCCGGCGCCCGGATGAAGGATCCCACTGCCGGCTACGCCACGGACTTTGTCGAGGTCTTGAGCCCGCTGCTGGGCGAGATCGCCCGGCAAAACATCCGGGTCATCAACAATGCCGGCGGGGTCAACCCACAGGCCTGCGCCGCGGCCCTGCAAGCGGCCTGCGACCAGGCCGGCGTGGCCCTGAAGATCGCCGTGCTGCTGGGCGACGACCTGCAACCGCGCTTCAAGCAACTGAGCGGCAGCGGCATTCATGAAATGTTCAGCGGCGCGCCGCTGCCACCCATGTGCGTGTCCACCAACGCCTACCTCGGCGCCCCGGGAATAGTCGAAGCCCTGAAGCTCGGCGCCGATATCGTCATCACCGGCCGCGGGGTCGACAGCGCGGTGGTCAGCGCCGCGCTGGTGCATGAGTTCGGCTGGTCCTGGCACGACTACGACAAGCTGGCCCAGGCCGCCCTCGCCGGGCACATCATCGAATGTGGCGCACAGTGCACCGGCGGCAACTTCACCGACTGGCGCGACGTGCCGGACTACGAACACATCGGCTTTCCCATAGTCGAGGTCGGCGCCGACGGCCAGTTCGTGGTCAGCAAGCCCGAAGGCTCCGGCGGCCTGGTCACGCCGCTGACCGTCGGCGAACAACTGCTATATGAGATCGGCGACCCTCGGGCCTATCTGCTGCCCGACGTGGTCTGCGACTTCACCCAGGTCAAGCTGCGCCAACAGGGCAAGAATGCGGTCAGCGTGCACGGCGCCAAGGGCCTGCCGCCGACCGGCCAGTACAAGGTCAGCGCCACCTACCCGGACGGTTTCCGTTGCACCGCCAGTTGCCTGATCGCCGGTATCGACGCAGTGGCCAAGGCGCGCCGGGTCAGCCAGGCGATCATCGACAAGACCGCGGAAATGTTCGCCCAGCGCGGCTGGGCGCCTTACAGCGAAGTCAATATCGAACTGCTCGGCAGCGAAGCCACCTACGGCCCTCACGGCCAGCGCCAGGACAGCCGCGAAGTGGTGATCAAGCTCGCCGTGCGCCACCCGGACAAGCGCGCGCTGGTGCTGTTTTCCCGGGAGATCGCCCAGGCCGCCACGGGCATGGCCCCGGGCCTGACCGGCATCGTCGGCGGCCGGCCCACGGTCTATCCGCTGATCCGTCTGTTCTCGTTCCTGATCGACAAAAGCGCCTGCACCCTGGAAGTCGAGATGGCCGGCCAGCGCCACCGGGTCGAGTTGCCCGAGCTCGACAGCCTCGACTCCAGTGCCCTGCCCGCGCCCCATGCCGTGGCCAGCCCCGTGGGCCGCGCCGATGCCAGCGTGGCGCTGGTCAAGCTGGCGGTGGCGCGCTCCGGAGACAAGGGCAACCACAGCAATATCGGAGTCATGGCCCGCGCGCCCGAATACCTGCCGTGGATCGCCGAAGCCTTGACCCCCGCAGTCGTGGTGGACTGGATGAGCCATGTGCTGGACCCGATCCATGGCCGGGTCCAGCGCTGGTACCTGCCGGGCAGCCATAGCCTGAATTTCCTGCTGGAAAACGCCCTCGGTGGCGGCGGTGTCGCCAGCCTGCGCATCGACCCGCAAGGCAAGGCCTTTGCCCAGCAGTTGCTGGAAATCCAGATCCCGGTGCCGCAGAGCATCGCTGACGCCGTTAATTAGAGGACACCTATCGTGGGTTATGACTCGATTTTCAAACCCGACCTGTTCGCCGGCCAGACCATCATCGTCACCGGCGGCGGCAGCGGCATCGGGCGCTGCACCGCCCACGAACTGGCAGCCCTTGGCGCCCGTGTACTGCTGGTGGGGCGCAAGGCGGACAAGCTGCACAAGGTGGCCACGGAGATTGCCGAAGACGGCGGCCAGGCCAGCGGGCATGCCTGCGATATCCGCGACGAGGAGGCGGTCAAGGCCCTGGTCAGTGAACTGATCCGTGAGCACGGGCCGCTGCATGGTCTGGTCAACAACGCCGGCGGGCAATACCCCTCGCCCCTGGCCTCGATCAATCAGAAAGGTTTTGAAACCGTGCTGCGCACCAACCTGGTGGGCGGTTTTCTCATGGCCCGAGAAGTCTTCAACCAGTCCATGAGCAAGCACGGCGGCAGCATCGTCAACATGCTCGCCGACATGTGGGGCGGCATGCCCGGCATGGGCCATTCCGGCGCCGCGCGCTCGGGGATGGACAACTTCACCAAGACCGCCGCATTCGAATGGGGCCATGCCGGGGTGCGGGTCAACGCCGTGGCGCCGGGCTGGATCGCCTCCAGCGGCATGGACACCTACGAAGGCGCGTTCAAGGCGGTGATCCCGACCCTGCGCGAACACGTGCCGCTCAAGCGCATCGGCACCGAGTCGGAAGTCAGTGCCGCCATCGTCTTCCTGCTCAGCCCGGCGGCGGCCTTCATCAGCGGCAGCACCTTGCGCATCGACGGCGCCGCCAGCCTCGGCAGCCGCGCCTGGCCGCTGCACAAGGCCTCCCATAGCCAGTCCTACAACGGCTTCCACCGCGCTTATCTGCCCGACGTGCTCAAGGACCAGGAGTAAGCCATGCCGGCCATCCATTCCCAACTCGACCCTCACAGCCCGCAGTTCCTGCAGAACCGCGAAGCGATGCTGGCCGGCCTGGCACAGATCCGCCAACTGGAACAGAACCTGCTGGCCAAGGCTGCCGAGGCCAAGGCGAAATTCGAAAAGCGCGGGCAACTGCTGCCCCGCGAACGCCTCAACCTGCTGCTGGACCCCGGCGCGCCCTTTCTCGAACTGGCGAGCCTGGCCGGCTACAAGCTGCACGACGACAAGGACGGCAGCCAGGCCGGTGGCGGGCTGATCGCCGGCATCGGTTATGTCAGTGGCGTGCGGGTGCTGGTGGTGGCTAACAACAGTGCGATCAAGGGCGGCACCATCTCCCCCAGCGGCCTGAAAAAATCCCTGCGCCTGCAACAGATCGCCATGGAAAACAAACTGCCGGTGGTGACCCTGGCCGAGAGCGGCGGCGCCAATCTCAATTACGCGGCGGAGATCTTCGTCGAAGGCGCGCGCAGTTTCGCCAACCAGGCGCGCATGTCGGCCATGGGCTTGCCACAGATCACTGTGGTGCACGGCTCGGCCACCGCCGGCGGCGCCTACCAGCCGGGGCTGTCGGATTACGTGGTGGTGGTGCGCGGCAAGGCCAAGCTGTTTCTTGCCGGGCCGCCCCTGCTCAAGGCTGCCACTGGCGAGGTGGCCACCGACGAAGAACTGGGCGGCGCCGAGATGCATGCGCAGGTGGCCGGCACCGCCGAATACCTGGCGGAAAACGACGGCGACGGCGTGCGCATCGTGCGCGAGATTCTCGACGCCCTGCCGTGGAATGCCCGGCTGCCGCTGCAGCCGACCCGCGCCTACGCGGAACCGCTGTACCCGATCGACGAACTGCTGGGGCTGATTCCCGACGACCCGAAAAAGCCTTATGACGCCCGGGAAATCGTCGCGCGCATCGCCGACGGTTCGAACTTCCTCGAATTCAAGGGCGAGTTCGACCAGCAGACCCTCTGCGGTCATTTGCAGATCCAGGGGCGCCCTTGCGGTTTTATCGGCAATAACGGGCCGATCACCCCGAAAGGTGCAAGCAAGGCCGCGCAGTTCATTCAATTGTGCGACCAGAGCGGCACCCCGCTGCTGTTTTTCCACAACACCACCGGTTTCATGGTCGGCACCGAGTCGGAGCAGCAAGGCGTGATCAAGCACGGTTCCAAGCTGATCCAGGCGGTGGCCAATGCCCGGGTGCCGAAGCTGACGATCGTGGTCGGCGGCTCCTATGGCGCCGGCAACTACGCCATGTGCGGCCGTGGCCTGGACCCACGCTTCATCTTCGCCTGGCCCAACAGCCGCACCGCAGTGATGGGCGGCGCCCAGGCCGGCAAGGTGCTGCGCATCGTCACCGAGGCCAAGCACGCCAAGCAGGGCCAGGCGGCCGATCCGCAGATGCTGGATATGCTGGAACAGGTCACCGCGCAGAAGCTCGACAGCCAGTCCACCGCCTTGTATGGCAGCGCCAACCTGTGGGACGACGGGCTGATCGACCCACGGGATACCCGCACCCTGCTGGGTTATCTGCTGGATATCTGCCATGAGGCGCAGGTGCGTCAGCTACAACCCAATAGCTTCGGTGTCGCACGGTTCTGATGTAGCCGCTGCCGCAGGCTGCGATCGGCCCCGAAGGGGACGTGCTCTTGAAGCCCTCGAAGGCCCTTCGGGCCTTATCGCAGCCTTCGGCAGCGGCGACAGGGACAGCGAGCAGTTCCGCAACGGCGGTGTTTTCGGCCTGCGGCAGCGGCTACAGGAGTCACAAGGTTCAGGGATTGCGTCACTCAACTTGAGGAGAACAATAAAAATGATCTTCACCCAGGAACATGAAGAACTGCGGCGCACGGTGCGTAACTTTGTCGAGCGCGAGATCAACCCGTACGTCGACGAGTGGGAAAAGGCCGGGCGCTTTCCGATCCATGAGATTTTCCGCAAGGCCGGCGAACTGGGCCTGCTGGGCATCTCCAAGCCGGAGAAGTTCGGCGGCATGGGCCTGGACTACAGCTATTCGATAGTCGCCGCCGAAGAGTTCGGCACCATTCATTGCGGCGGCATCCCGATGGCCATCGGCGTGCAGACCGACATGTGCACCCCGGCCCTGGCGCGCTTCGGCTCCGACGAGCTGCGCGAGGAATTCCTGCGCCCGGCCATCAGCGGGGAAATGGTCGGCTGCATCGGCGTCTCCGAAGTCGGCGCCGGCTCCGACGTGGCCGGGCTCAAGACCACGGCGCGCAAGGACGGCGACGACTATGTGATCAACGGCAGCAAGATGTGGATCACCAACTCCCCCAGCGCCGACTTCATCTGCCTGCTGGCCAACACCTCGGACGACAAGCCCCACGTCAACAAGTCGCTGATCATGGTGCCGATGAACAGCCCCGGCATCAGTCTCAGCCCGCACCTGGACAAGCTCGGCATGCGCAGCTCGGAAACCGCCCAGGTGTTTTTCGACAACGTGCGCGTGCCCCAGCGTTATCGCATCGGCCACGAAGGCGCCGGCTTCATGATGCAGATGCTGCAATTCCAGGAAGAGCGGCTGTTCGGCGCGGCCAACATGATCAAGGGCCTGGAGTACTGCGTCGACAGCACCATCGAGTACTGCAAGGAACGCCAGACCTTCGGCAGCGCGCTGATCGACAACCAGGTGATCCACTTCCGCCTGGCCGAGCTGTCCACCGAAATCGAATGCCTGCGGGCCCTGGTGTACCAGGCCACCGAGCAGTACGTGCGGGGCCAGGATGTCACCCGCCTGGCGTCCATGGCCAAGCTCAAGGCCGGGCGCCTGGGCCGCGAAGTCAGCGACAGCTGCCTGCAATACTGGGGCGGCATGGGCTTCATGTGGGACAACCCGGTGGCCCGCGCCTACCGCGACGTGCGCCTGGTCTCGATCGGCGGCGGCGCCGACGAAATCATGCTGGGCATCATCTGCAAACTCATGGGCATCCTGCCGGGGAAAAGAAAATGAGCCGCCTGCCCGCCTGCGAAACCCTGCTGCTGGCGCCCCGCGGCGGCGTCCTGCACATCACCCTCGATCGCCCGGACAGCCGCAACGCCATGAGCCTGCAAATGGTCGCCGAACTGCGCACGGTGCTGGCGGCGGTACGCGATGACCGCGACATTCGCGCCCTGGTCCTGAGGGGCGCTGGCGGGCACTTCTGCGCCGGCGGCGACCTGAAAGACATGGCCAATGCCCGCACCCAGGGCGCCAGCGCCTATCAGGAACTGAACCGGGCATTCGGCACGCTGCTCGAAGAAGCCCAGCACAGCCCGCAGGTGCTGATCGTGCTGCTGCAAGGCGCGGTGCTAGGCGGCGGCTTCGGCCTGGCCTGTGTCAGCGATATCGCCATCGCCGATCATCAGGCGCAGTTCGGCATGCCGGAAACCAGCCTCGGCCTGCTGCCAGCGCAAATCGCCCCGTTCGTGGTCAAGCGCATCGGCCTGACCCAGGCCCGTCGACTGGCGCTGACCGCCGCGCGCTTTGACGGCCACGAGGCCAAGCGGCTGGGCCTGGTGCATTTTGTCGAAAACAGCCCGCAGGCCCTGGCCGAACGCCTCGATGAAGTGCTGGCCCATGTGCTGTGCTGCGCGCCCGAGGCCAATGCAGCGACCAAGGCCCTGTTGCTGGCCAGCGCTGAAGAACCGCTGGCGCCCCTGCTCGATCGCGCGGCGGAGCAGTTCAGCGCTGCCGTCACCGGTGCCGAAGGCATCGAGGGGACCATGGCCTTCGTGCAGAAACGCAAACCGGCGTGGGCGTCATGAGCCCCATCGCGAGCAAGCTCGCTCCTACAGGTCCGTGACCTGCCTACTCCTTGTAGGAGCGAGCTTGCTCGCGAAACGCCCGACCAAACACCACCGATCTCAGGAAACCACCCCATGCCCGCCTTCAGCAAAATCCTGATCGCCAACCGTGGCGAAATCGCCTGCCGCATCCAGCGCACCGCGCAAGCCCTGGGTTATCGCACCGTGGCGGTGTTCAGCGACGCCGACGCCGATGCGCTGCATGTGCGGATGGCCGACGAGGCGGTGCGCATCGGCCCGGCGGCGGTGCAGCAGTCCTACCTGAACAGCCAGGCGATCCTCGACGCGGCCCGGCGCACGGGCGCCGATGCGCTGCATCCCGGCTACGGCTTTCTGTCGGAGAACGCCGAATTCGCCCGCGCCTGCGAGGCGGCCGGCATCACCTTTATCGGCCCCAGCGCCGAGGCCATCGAACTGATGGGCAGCAAGCGCCTGTCCAAGCTCGCGATGCTCGCGACGGGCGTGCCCTGCATCGCCGGTTATCAGGGCGCGGAACAGGACGATACGACTCTGCAACAGGAAGCCGAACGCATCGGCTACCCGCTGATGATCAAGGCCAGCGCCGGTGGCGGCGGACGCGGCATGCGCCTGGTGCAACGGGCCGATGAGTTGCTGGCACAGGTGCGCACCGCTCGCTCTGAGGCGCTGCACGCCTTTGGCAGCGACGAGTTGATTCTGGAACAGGCGCTGATCGAACCGCGGCATGTGGAAATCCAGGTGTTCGGCGACCGCCACGGCCAGTTGATCTACCTCGGCGAACGCGACTGCTCGATCCAGCGCCGTCATCAGAAAGTCGTCGAAGAAGCGCCCTGCCCGGTGATGACCGCCGAACTGCGTCAGGCCATGGGCGAAGCCGCCCTCAAGGCGGGCCGCGCGGTGAACTATGTCGGCGCCGGCACCGTGGAGTTTCTCCTCGATGCGCGGGGGCAGTTCTATTTCCTGGAAATGAACACCCGGCTGCAGGTCGAACACCCGGTCACCGAAATGATCACCGGCCTGGACCTGGTGGCCCTGCAACTGCAGGTGGCTGCCGGACAAGCGCTGCCGCTGCGCCAGGAGCAGGTCGAACTCAAGGGCCATGCCATCGAAGTGCGGCTGTATGCCGAAGACCCGGCGCAGGACTTCCTGCCGCAAACCGGGCAGGTACGGCGCTGGGAGCCGGCGCTGGGCACCGATGTGCGCATCGACCATGGCCTGCTGGAAGGCCAGAGCGTCAGCCCGTTCTATGACCCGATGCTGGGCAAGTTCATCGCCCACGGCGCCACCCGCGAAGAAGCGCGCCGCAAGCTGTTGCGCGCGGCCGAGGACACGGTGCTGACGGGTGTGGCGAACAACCAGAAACTGCTGGCGAACCTGCTGCGCCATCCCGGTTTTGTCAGCGGCCAATTCAGCACTGCCTTTATCGCCGAACATTTTGCCGACGACCCAAGTCTGCATCCCCAGCCGCCAAGCGGCGCCGAACTGGCCCTGGCCGCGGCGCTGCTGTATCAGCACGCGGCCCAACGCCACGGCGCGGCGCTGGCCGGCTGGCGCAACAACGCCAGTGTGCCGCTGCACTATCGCCTGGGCTCGGGTGAAGCCGTGTGGAACCTTGAACTGAATAACCAGCAAGCCGGGACGCTGCAGATTCAACACGCCGACGAAAGCTTCGAGGTACAGCTGCTGGAAGCGGATGGCCGCTGGGCCTGCGCGACCATCGACGGCATCCGCCGCCACTACGCCTACACCCTGGAAGCCGGGCAGCTCTGGCTGTTTACCCGTCCCGGCAGCCTGCACCTTCAAGACCTGAGCCACGCACCGGTCGCCAGCCAGGCCGGCGCCCACAGCGGCATGCTCAAGGCGCCCATGGACGGCGCCATCGTCGACGTACTGGTCAGCGAGGGCGCGACCGTCAGCAAGGGCCAACTGCTGCTGGTGCTGGAGGCCATGAAGATGGAGCATCCGCTGAAGGCCGGGATCGATGGCGTGATCAAGCGGCTGCAGGTCAACCTGGGCGATCAGGTGAAAAACCGCCAGGTTCTGCTGGAGGTGGAATAAGCCGCTAGGCGCAGGCGTCGGGTTTGGCTACGCTCAAGCCTCATCGGGATGTTGAAGCTGGAGCCTGTGATGCCCCACTGGTTGGTAATTGATCTGGAAGCCACCACGGACGAAGGAGGTTGGCCGGTGACCGATATGGAAATCATCGAGATCGGCGCCACCCTGGTGAACCGCGAAGGGCGTGAACTGGACCATTTCCAGCGCTTCGTGCGCCCGCTGCGGCGGCCGATGCTGACGCCGTTCTGCCGTGAACTGACCCGCATCAGCCAGGCCCAGATCGACGGCGCCCAGCCGTTGAGCGAGGTCTGGCCGCTGTTCGAACGCTGGCTGGGCCAGCACCATGCGCGCCTGGAAGGCTGGGCCAGCTGGGGCGACTACGATCGCAAGCAGCTGTTGCAGGAGTGGCAACGCTCGCAACTGCACAGCGCCCTCGCCCAACTGCCGCACATGAACCTCAAGCAACGCTTCGCCAAGGCGCGTCGCCTCGAACGGCCGCTGGGCCTGAACGGCGCGCTGCAACTCGCCGGGCTGCAGTTCACCGGCCAGCAGCATCGCGCCCTGGAAGATGCCCGCAATACGGCGCGTTTATTGCCTCTGATTCTTCCCGGCTGATCCGTCTGCGCAACAGGTGACGCATCTGAAGGCCTTGTGCATACTGGCCGGCCTTTTTGACCCCTTTTTTGAGGAATCGCCCATGTTTAAAGTCAACGAGTACTTCGACGGCACCGTCAAGTCGATTGCCTTCGGCACGGCCGAAGGTCCAGCCACCATCGGCGTCATGGCTCCGGGCGAATACGAGTTCGGCACCGCTCAACGGGAAATCATGCACGTGGTTTCCGGTGCCCTGACCGTCAAGCTGCCTGACAGCAACGACTGGGAAACCTTCGCCGCCGGCAGCCAGTTCAACGTACCGGCCAACAGCAAGTTCCAGCTGAAGGTCGCCGTCGACACCGCCTACCTGTGCGAATACCGCGGCTGATCCTTCCCCCGGGGACTGATTGCTGGTCATAAAAAATGCCCGTATCTGACGATACGGGCATTTTTCGTTGCAGCGCCGCTGGCTATTCCAGCACAGTGACCGGCATGCCGACTTCCAGCCGGCCAATGCCATCGTTCACCAGGTTCTGCCCGAACATCGCCCCACCTTCTTGCGCCCGGTACTGCTGCAGCGTGGCCAGCGGTTCACGGTCGGCGCTGCGCTCTCCGGTCTGCGGATCGATGGTGGTGAGGATGCAACGCGCACAAGGCTTGACCACCCGAAACTCGATATCGCCGATGCGAATGCGCTTCCAGCCGTCTTCGGCGAATGCCGGGAAGCCTTCGATCACCAGGTTGGGACGAAAACGCAGCATCTCCAGGGGACGGCCGACGCGACTGGACAGGTCTTCCCGGGAAGACTCGCCAATCAGCAACAACGGAAAACCGTCGGCAAAGGCCACCTGATCGTCATCCTTGCCGTAACCGGCCTGAGTGGTGCGCGCGCGCTCCAGGGGCACCTGTACCAGGCGGGTCGGCTTGCCGATGAACTCGCTCAGCCAGGCATGGGCCGCCTCGCCGGCATCCGGCACGCGCAGGGTGTCGCGCCAGATGGTCACGCCACGTAACGGCGCATCCGCACCAGGCAGTGGCACATCGAGGGCTGGATAGCCGGGAGCGCTGAGGGTCAGCCCACCGTCGGCGTTCCACAGCGCCGACAGCTGGCTCATGTGCGGGACCGCGCGCTGGGTCAGGAAGCGTCCGCTGGGTTCATCGACCAGCATCCAGCGTCGATCTCCCTCCAGCCCCAGCCTGTCCAGCGCGACCTGTTGCAGGGACTCACCCTTGCCGGACTTCAAGGGGTATCGATAAAGCGCGCTGAGACGCATGGCCAGCTCCCGGGAGGCAAAAAAAGCAACCTTATACGAGCCGGCCCGCGAATCAAAGAAGCACCTGCGGCGCAGGCATCACTCCGGCCACTGCTCCCGTCAGGCGGGAACTTCGTCCAGCATCAGGCGCTGGCGCACCACGTCGACCAGTTTGTCCGGCTGGAACTTGGACAGGAAGTTGTCGCAACCGACCTTCTTCACCATCGACTCGTTGAAGCTGCCGGACAGCGAGGTGTGCAACACCACATAAAGACCGCGCAGACGCGGATCGTTGCGGATTTCGGTGGTCAGGCGATAGCCGTCCATTTCCGGCATTTCGGCGTCGGTGAACACCATCAGCAGCTTGTCGGTCATGTCGACCCCGGTATCGGCCCAGGCCTTGAGCATCTTCAGGGCTTTCAGGCCGTCGCTGGCAATGTGCATCTTCACCCCCAGCTGGCCCAGGGTGTCGCGCAATTGCGTCAGCGCCACGTTGGAGTCGTCCACCAGCAGCACTTCACGGCCGCGGGCACGTTCGAGCACCGGGTCGTCGAGCTTGTCGCGAGAGACCTTGGCGTTGTACGGGACGATTTCGGCCAGGACCTTTTCCACGTCGATGATCTCGACCAGTTGATCGTCGACCTTGCTGATCGCCGTCAGGTAATGCTGGCGCCCGGCACTGGTCGGCGGTGGCAGGATGGCTTCCCAGTTCATGTTGACGATACGGTCGACGCCTCCCACCAGGAAAGCCTGCACCGAGCGGTTGTACTCGGTGACGATGATGGTGCTGTTGGGCCCCGGCACCAGCGGCCGCATGCCGATCGCCTGGGACAGGTCGATGACCGGCAGCGTCTGCCCCCGCAGGTTGACCACGCCACAGACGAACGGATGGCGCTGGGGCATCAGCGTCAGCTTCGGCAATTGCAGGACTTCCTGCACCTTGAACACGTTGATCGCGAACAACTGTCGCCCGGCCAGACGGAACATGAGGATTTCCAGGCGATTCTCACCCACCAGTTGCGTGCGTTGATCTACCGTGTCGAGAATGCCGGCCATGTAATGACTCCTGGGCTTGTTCTGATGAATTCACTAACGCGGGTTATCGGCGCAATTCGCCGAATCTTGACCCGCATACAAAATGCCATGCAAAGGCATTGATGTCACATTAACATCATGCTTTACTGGCTTCGCGATTTCATCCACGCAACTTCCCCGCCGCGACCTCTATTTCAGCGCTTGGTTCCCCTCTGTAAGGGAATCCCCTATCGGCAATCAGGACCAACCTGATATTCGCAATATCCAATAGCCATTAATGTGACGCCATTCTCATTGCATGAATGGAGTCAGGCTTTTGTTTGTGATCGCAGGAAGATGGGCTGGTGCCCTTTCGAGCCCCCCCACCTCCGCTGTCCAAGCGTGGTCGATAGACCGTGCCCGACGAGTTGCATCCTGCAGACTAAACACCAGCCCATCGTCTTCGTCCATTCAGAACCAATCAGATTCGTCCTATATCCCACGGCATAACCGGCGTAATACCTTACAGCCGCTCACAAAACGGACCATTCCATCATCTGACGTGGCGTCGTGGAGACAAGCATGCTGATCGACGATCAAACGTGGCACCAATCACCTGACTTTCTGCTTGAGGCAGAAGCACTATTGGCCAAGTCGGTTGAGTGCCTGAACCATCTCAATCTGATCAAGAACGATCAGGACGCCATCGATTGCATGTTGTCCACTCTGCTCAAGCTTGCCGAGAAAACCGACGCGCTGGCGCTGCGCAGCACCGCCGAATTCTCGCGCCAGGTTCATGCGTTGCTGGATCATTCCCATCCTCATCCGGACATGAACGAGCAGATTCTCGACACCCTCGGGGAGTGCTTCAGCCTGATGGCCTGGCAGCTTGAACTCGTCGATCCGGTGACCGGGCAACTGAACCTCGACGGCAACGAACAGGCCACCCTCATCGAAACCCTCGCCGTGCAAATGGATCCTCTGCCTGCGCCCCTGTCCTGCCAACACAACTCGTTTAAAGTTTTTTCGATCGCCAAGAGAAACGCATAAACCTGTCGTTAATCCCTAACTTCAGCCGTTAGATATGTTGTGACATTGATCAGCATCATGTCGTTATTCAATATTTCATGCCTGTTAACGACAGAACCAACTAGCGCAACTAAATAAAACCAATCCCGAGACTTCAAGTGTCCTGAATTTCGCCTGCCCGTTCGCTCAAGGCGAGATACAGTCACTGTTTCAGGGTGGCCAGTTGAAACAAGCAAATCGGCACATACGTCCCAAAAGGCGATATTCCTGACTTTCTGGACATATATAGAGGCGCGACCAACGGTAGCTAAGCTGGTACTATGCCAACCACTAACCGATGTACTTAATGGCACTGTGACTTCAGATTGATCTTGTTACACACCGGATCAGTGCAAGGCTTGCTCCCAACGAATAGACCGCGTTAATTGAAGCCGCATACTCAAACAATACCGTTTTCCAAACCGGGGCCCGTCAGCCGACTTGACCGGTCTCCCCGCAGCGAACATTCATTGGCTCCATCCGCTATGTACGCCAGCCTCAAGTCAACCGCCACCAGGCTTCTTTCTCGAATACACCTGCGCCGGCTCAACCTGTTGCTGTGCTCATGCTCGGCACTTGGAAGCCTGGCCGTCTATTGCCTGTCGACTACCTTTCCCCTCAGCCTGCTGATCCTGAATCTGGCGGCCCTGGCCAGTGTCTGGGCCTATTACGGCGATTCGCGCAAATCGATCAAGTTCCAGCCTCAGGAACTGGCGGACCGTTTGCTGGAAGTCCAGGAAAACGAGCGCCATCGCCTCAGTCGTGAATTGCATGATGATATTGGTCAGTTGTTGACCGCCGCCAAGTTGCAAAGCGAATGGCTCAAGCGCCGCCTGCCCGAAGAGCTGCAACAGCATTGCACGACGCTTCAAAGCACATTGGAAGAAACCCTGGCCAAGGTCCGCGATGTATCGGCCATTCTCAATCCCCGGCAATTGGCCAGCCTGGGCCTGGAAGCCAGCCTGCGGGCCCACTTGCTGAAGACCCTGGAAAACACCTCCGTGCACTGGAGCCTGGAATGCAAGCAACGCCTGGCTGGCATCCCCGAAGAGATGGCGGTGGCCGCCTTTCGCATCACCCAGGAAGCCGTCACCAACATGCTGCGTCACGCCCAGGCGGATAACCTGCTGGTACGCCTGCAACGCCTGCCCGAGGGACTTTCGCTGTTTATCAGCGACGATGGCCGTGGTTTTTCCCCGGCGGCCAATCCTGGCGCACAAGGACAACGCGGCATGGCGGGCATGTCGGAAAGAATCGCGCAACTGGGTGGCACCCTGAAGGTTTCCAGCCAGCCCGACCAGGGCACACAAATCGAAGCACTCTTCCCCTGGGCGCCTCGCGCACTCGAACGGGCCAGTACGAATAAGGTTTTACATTGACCTGCAATTTACTTCTGGTGGATGACCACTCGCTCATCAGGGCTGGCGTGCGTGCCCTGGTCATGGACATTCCTGGCTATGCCGTGATCGGCGAAGCCAACGATGGCGCACAAGTACTGGAAATGGTCGAAAGGCTGTCGCCAGACATTATCCTGCTAGATATTTCCATGAAGGATGTTAGCGGCCTTGAAGCCCTGAAGAAACTCAAGGTGGTGCATCCGCAGAGCAAAGTCCTGATTCTCTCGATGCATACCGATCCGGCGCTGATCATGCAGACCCTGGAATCCGGTGCTCATGGCTACCTGCTCAAGGACACCACCGCCAACGAGCTCGAGCACGCGCTCGACGCCTTGCGCAACAACGAGCGTTACCTCAGCCCGGCCATTGCCCATACGGTGATCAACCAGGCGCTGATCCGCGTGCAGAAGCCCCATCCAGAACCCGTTGAAACCCATAACCTGACCGCCCGCCAGCTGGAGATCCTGCGCCTGATCGTTCGCGGCAAATCGACCCGGGAAATCGCTCACGGGCTGGGCCTGAGCATCAAGACTGTGGAAACCCACCGCTCGCAGATCATGAAACGCCTGCAGATCTACGACGTAGCCGGCCTGGTCCTGTTTGCCGTCCGCGAGCAGATCATCAGCCTCGACGATTAAGGCGCCAAAGCTCCCAACAGCGGGGAGTCTTCCGGTAAATGCACCCGCAATGCCCCTGGAAGCGCGCGAAAACGCAGGTTTTCGCCTTGCAGGGGCTCACCATCGAGATTGATATCCAGCCCCTCGGACACCTTGATTTCCACCCAGGGCAGGCGTGTACGCACAAACAGATTGTCGATCCCCCAGCCGCCGGCCAGCAGATCCTTCAAGGTGCCCACCAGCTCCTGAGGGGCCGGCAGGATACTGACATCAAGCAACCCGTCATCGGCCATCGCCTCAGGGCACAGCAGATGACCGCCACCGGCCTGGCGCCCGTTGCCGATCCCCAGGGCCAGCAGCTCGCCGCGCCAATGGAAATCCGGCCCCTGCAGCTCGCCATAGGCCGCATGCAGCTCATTGAAGCGGGACAAACCAGTGAACAGATAGGCGGCGCCCCCCAGGATCTTTTTCAGGTCCTCGGAGGTATTGGCCGTCACCTGGCTGCCGAACCCACCCGTGGCCATGTTGAGGAATACCTGGCCACCGACCTCACCGAGGTCGATCGTCCGTGCCGGCACGTCGAGCAGGCTCAATGCCTCATGGGGCAGCAACGAAACGCCAGCCGCCCGCGCGAAATCATTGGCCGTCCCCAGTGGCAGCAACACCAGACTGGCATCGTTGGCCTGCGCCGCCATGGCCTCGGCGATATCACGCAAGGTGCCGTCACCGCCTCCTGCGATCAGGCGCGTATAACCGCCCGCGAGGGCTTCATCCACCAGGCGCTGGGCATCGCCCGCCTCCCAGGTCAGGCGGACCGCCAGCTCCCAACCCTCTTCGCGCTTGCGCTCGACAGCGTCGCGAACCTCTTCGTTGAGGGCCTGCTTGCCGTGCAATATCAGCATCGCCTTGCGTTCGCTCATCGCTCATCACTCCTGTCATTCGAGGGCCATTGAAGGATGTTGACCCTCGCTCCATGAGAAAAAGTCCGACCGGAATGTAATCAATTTGTCCCCATCAGGCCGTCTGCTGGCTGACCGGTAACTTTTCTGACCGCAGATTGAGAATCACCTGAATTGACCCGAAACAGACAATCGGAGAATGTTCATGGCAGGCGAACGACGCCTCAAACAGGGAAGCGAAACACATGGATGACAAGAAATGCTTTGAACGCTCGAACTCCGCGCTCAACCGGCTGGAAGGAAGCATCCTGCTCAGTACAGGCAAACACCCGGAACTGAGTGTCCATCAAGTACATGCCCATGACCGCGAGCATAAGCCCGACAGCAAGCTTCACGCCTTGCTCAAGAAACTCGCGTGGATATTGGCCTATGCCGGGTTTCTATCGGCACTGCTGTCCTGGGGACTGAACAGCCGTTTTGGCTTGCTGATCCTTCTACTGCTGCGTTGATAGGTAGGGCTCTGGAGGATGGACCCGGCCCTGCCGACCAGGTCCGCCTCCCCTGGCGTCAGCCCAGGACTTCACTCAACGGAATGAAGTTGACCCAATCGCCCTCGACCAGCGTTCGCTCTTCCAGCACCTCGACCAGCCCCTCGGCCCAGGCGGCACTGCGCAAGACCCCGGAACTCTGGTTCCGGTAGATGATTGCCCTGCCCTGCTCCAGGCGCCCGCGCAGATACTCTCGGCGGTTCCCCGGCTTCGGCCAGGCAAATCCAGCCGGAACCTGGAACTGCAAGGGATGCAGTTGCTTCACTCCCTGGCGCCGCAAAATATAGGGGCGGGCCAGCAAGGCAAAGGTCACCAGCGTCGAGGCCGGGTTACCGGGCAGGCCGATTACCGGCACACCGCGGAAATGCCCGAAGGTCAACGGCTTGCCCGGCTTGATCGCCAGCTTCCAGAGGGCCAGTTCACCCTCTTCTCTTAAGGCGATCCCCAGGAAATCCGCTTCGCCCACCGATACGCCGCCGGTGGACAGAATCAGATCCACATCCGCCAGCTCGGCAAGACGACGCCGGGTCATGGGCAGGTCGTCCGGCAGGATTCCGCCGTCGATCACCTCGCAGCCCAGACGCTGCAACCAACTGCACAGCAGGACACGGTTGCTGTTGTAGATTTGCCCGGGACCAAGCGCCCGCCCGGGTTCGACCAGTTCATCGCCAGTGGAGAGCACGGCGACCCGCACGCGGCGCACCACATCCAGCTCCGCGCAACCCAGGGACGCAGCCAGCCCCAGCTCGATCGGCCCCAGCTGCGTTCCGGCCACCAGCACACACTCGCCAACCGTGGTTTCCTGGCCTTGCGGACGAATGTTCTGCCCCGCGCCGAGAGGCTCGGTAAAAGCCACCCGCTCATCGGCCTGGACCTTGGCGTTCTCCTGCATTTCCACGCAGTCGGCTCCCGCCGGGACCGGCGCCCCGGTGAAGATGCGTGCGCAGGTGCCAGGTGCCAAAGGCTCAGGCGCCTGGCCGGCGAAGATGCGCTGGCTGACCACCAGGGGCTCGCCCTTCCAGTCCGAGGCACGCAAGGCGTAACCGTCCATGGCGCTGTTGGGCCAGGGCGGAAGATCCAGGGTGGAAATCAAGTCGTCGGCCAATACCCGGCCTTGAGCAGCCGCCAGTGGCAACCGTTCGCGTTCGAGAATGGGGGTAGCCTCGGCCATCTCGAGCAAACGGGCCAGTGCGACCTCGACCGGCATCAAGGCACCGGTCTTGCCCGGCTTACCCACGGGATTCACAAGGCGCTGCCTGTTTCAGGTGGGTGACGAAATTGCACGGACGGTGCCGCGAATCCAGCTGTTCGGCGAGGATGCCGTCCCAACCGGTACGCACCGCATTGGTCGAACCCGGCAGGCAGCACACCAGCGTGCCGTTGGCCAGGCCAGCCAGGGCTCGGGACTGCACGGTGGAAGTGCCGATATCGGCCACCGAGATCTGGCGGAACAACTCGCCAAATCCGTCGACCTGTTTGTCGAGCAGGCAAGACACGGCTTCCGGGGTACTGTCGCGGCCGGTGAAACCGGTGCCGCCGGTGATCAGCACCACCTGGACCAGATCGTCGGCGATCCAGGTCGCCACTTGTGCGCGAATCTTGTAGAGATCGTCCTTGAGCAGGACGCGCGCGGCCAGGTTATGGCCAGCAGCGCTCAGACGATCGACGAAGACCTGGCCGGATGTATCGGTCTCCAGGGTCCGGGTATCACTGACAGTCAGCACCGCGATGTTCAGGGGTGCAAAAGGTACATCAGCCTTGGCTTTCATAGGCTCGATCCAGTTGTAGGAGAAACAGCCCGGTGTTATATCACAGCGCTCTCTTTGCCCGCCCCTGTGGAGACGTGCCATGACCCAGCGCGCAGATTTGCCGCCCTGCTCCATTCTGCTCCTGGCCGGTGGGCGCGGCCAACGCATGGGCGGAAGGGACAAGGGGTTGATCGAGTGGCAGGGCCGGCCATTGATCGCCCACCTGCATCGACTGACCCGCAGCCTGAGCGATGACCTGATCATTTCCTGCAACCGCAATCAGCAGCAGTACGCGCCTTATGCCGATCAACTGGTGCAGGACGAAAGCAACGATTTCCCCGGGCCGCTGGCAGGTATTCGTGCCGGACTGGCGGTCGCCCGGCATGCCCGACTGCTGGTATTGCCCTGCGACGTACCGCGTATCGACGCGCAACTGATCGACGCCATGCGACAAAGCGCCGCCCGGCACCCGGACAAACCACTGATGCTGCGCCATGGCGAGCACTGGGAACCCCTGCTGTGTATCATTCCGCGCGCCCTGCTCGGCACCTTCGACGGCGCCTGGCAGAACGGTGAACGCAGCCCCGGACGTATCATGCGCGGGCTGGATGCTCAGGCCCTGCAATGTCCGGCAAACGATCCCCGATTGGCTAATCTGAATACACCAGCGCTGTTAAGCCAGCAGCACGGCGTGTCAGAATGCCCTTAACTCAAGGAACTTGCAGGCGTTGTATACGTCTCAAGCACAGCAACTAAAAGTATTCATCTCGGAGACACATAATGATTCAGCGGACTCTCGCCACTCTCATGCTCGCACTGGGCCTTGCCACTCTCGCCGGTTGCGCATCGCCTACTGTGATCACCCTGAATGACGGTCGCGAAATCCAGGCCGTCGATACGCCGAAATACGATGAGGATTCCGGCTTCTACGAGTTCGAACAACTGGACGGCAAACAAACCCGTATCAACAAGGATCAGGTTCGTACGGTAAAAGAGCTGTAATCCATACCGTTACAACAGCCTTGAACGATAAAGCCCGCTTTCGCGGGCTTTATCGTTTCCGGGCAACAACCAGCAGTGGCCTGGATTACCACTGCAAGGTGATCCGACTCTCGAACTCACGCTCCTCCCCGCTCAGCGGGTCGGTAAAACGCAGCCCCTGAGCCAACAGTTTGAGCGGCTTGGCGTAATCGTCCTCCACATCCTTGAGCGCATCGGGATAGAACGGGTCGTTGCAGATTGCCGCCCCCAGCGCACTCATGTGCACCCGCAACTGGTGCTTTTTGCCAGTCACCGGATACAACCCATAACGCCAGAGGTCACCGTTCTTTTCCCGGACCTCAATTGCTGTTTCCGTATTAGGTGTACCAGGCCCCTCCTGCATGCGGAAAAAAGGCTCGCCATCGACCAGACGGCTTTTATGCACCCGCGGGAACTCGAGACCGGGCAAGGCCGGGGCGATGGCCTCGTAGCGCTTGTCGATCCTGCGTGTCGGAAACAGCGACTGATAAGCCGAGCGGCTTTGCGGATTGGCCGAAAACAACACCAGGCCCGCCGTATGCCGATCGATGCGATGCAGAGGCACCAGGTGGGGATTGTCCAGGCTGCGGATCAGGCGGCGCAGCAAGGTTTGCTCGACATATTCCCCCGCCGGGGTGACTGGCAGGAAATGCGGCTTGTCCGCCACCACCAGATGCTCATCGACATAGAGGATCGATTCCTGCACCGGGATGACCTTTTCGTCGGGTACTTCGCGGAAATAATGAATGCGCAGGCCTTCGCGGTACGCCAGGTCGACGCTGATCGGCAAACCCTGTCCATCGAGCACCCGGCCACGGACGATCCGGCTCAGCCACTGCTCGCGGCTGATGGTACTGAAGTGATCACACAGGCAGTCCAGTACGGTTGGCCATGACCCGGGGGGCAGGTACAGGGTGCTGGCCTGATGCTGTGCGGCGGAAAAAGGTACGGAGGACATACAAAAGCTCGAGCGGACAATGCAGAGCGGCATTATCCAACATGGGTCCCGGGGAACCTAGGAGAGTTTCCCCCTTCGGGACCAACGACTAGGCGCGGGCCACTCCAGCCTGCGCGGCGGCATCGGTGAACTCCTTCAGCCAGCGCAGCACATCGACCGCCTCCCAGCGGGCCGGGTCATACAACGCATACAACAAACCCTGATACCCCACCACGTCCAGTTGCCGGTGATAACCCGCACGCTGGAACAGCGCTTCGATTTCCGCGAAGCAGGTATTGAAATGCAGCTTGTTGAACGGTGTCTTGCCCTCCGTGACCAGCCCGTCCAGGCGCAGCTCGAGTACCGCTTCGCGCACCACATCGGCGGACATGCGGTTCACACTGCTCTTCAATTGTTCGACATTGACCATCATCAGTCCTTCTACCCTCTCATTCATCCACTGAGCACACGCCCTGCGCATCGATATCAGCCACGGCCGACGTAACTGACCACCCACAACACCACGCCCCAGATTTGCGCCGAATCCCGATCGTCCAGGGGAATCGGTGCAATCGAAGGTCGCGCCGCCTTGAGCAGCAGCCCGCCCTTGGGGTCGGGAGCCAGCAGGCGCACGCCATAGGCGTCTTCGCCATCGAGATGGGCCACCACGTATTGATCCACTGCCGGGGCTGCCGAACGATCGACGATCAGCCGGTCGCCGGGATAGATACCGAAGCCCAGCAGGCTGTCGTCATCCACCAGCACCGCGCGGATCTGCGGGGCTCCGAGACCCACGGTGCGATCCAGCGAAAAACCGCCTTCGAACTGGAGCCCGGCAGCAAACCCGCCGTGCTCCGCATGTTCGGGCGACAGGTGTTGCAAACGCTCGGCGCGGGCAAGGATTGTGAGAGACATGACGAACCATCCCGATAACTGTACGCATATACAGTAACCGAATAATCGGGATCCCGCCAAGGGATTGCAGCGAAGGCGACAAACGGAAAGGGTCGTGCCAGCGACAGCCGGCTCAGCGCAGGAAGGCCACCACCTGTTCGGCATCGAACGGCCAGCCCAGCTCGGCGCCGTTGTCCACCCGGCGCAGGACCGGGATACGCAGGCCATACGCCTCGAACAGGGTTTCGTCTTCCGCGATATCCACCAGCTCGACCAACAACCCGTGCTCCACCAACGGCATCAACTCCGCTTCGGCGAGTTCGCACAGGTGGCAACCCAGGGTGCCGAACAGCTGACATTCAGGAGGCATGACATACAGACCGAAAAGAGACAGGCGCTTATTCTAGGCCCGCGATAAAAAGCCGTCGACCGATGAACACGGCAGCGTGCGGTCATCGTCGGGCATTCTGCCAAACAGCTGATGCAGGTCAGCGTCGCCAACTTGCGATTGAGCGACCCTCGTGGCTTTTTTTGCCTCTACGCTCTGTATTCCAACCCGCCGCCGGAGATGCCTGTGTTTGCCAATCTGTTGATCATCCTCGCTTCATCCCTGGTGGTGATCGCCCTGTTCCGCCGCCTGCACCTGCCGCCCGTGCTGGGCTACCTGTGCGTGGGCCTGCTGGTGGGGCCGACCGCCTTCGGCTGGGTCAACGACAACGAAAACCTGCCTGACCTGGCGGAGTTGGGGGTGGTGTTCCTGCTGTTTTCCCTGGGGCTGGAGTTTTCCGTATCGAAGATGCTGGCCCTGCGCCAGGTGGTCTTCGGCCTGGGCAGCTTGCAAGTGCTGTGCAGCGGCGCCGTCCTCGGTGGCCTGCTGATCCTCGCCGGCGGGCCGCTGATCCCGGCCTTGCTGCTCGGCGCGGGCCTGGCGCTGTCCTCCACCGCCATCGTCAGCAAGGAGCTGGGCAGCCTAGGGGAAATCTTCAGCAGCCACGGGCAGAATGCGATCGGCGTGTTGCTGTTCCAGGACGTGGTGGCCGTGCTGTTGCTGACCCTGGTGCCGGTATTCGCCGGCAATACCGAACAGGCCTGGTATTGGGCCCTGCCCCTGACCCTGGGCAAGACCACCCTGCTGTTCATCGGCCTGGCGCTGGCCAGCCGCTGGCTGCTGCCACGGCTGTTCCACGAGGTGGCCGCCTCCCATTCCGCCGAGCTGTTCGTGCTGCTGGCCCTGGTCATCGTCCTGCTGACCGCCTGGCTGACCCACCTGCTCGGCCTGTCCCCTGCCCTTGGCGCGTTCCTCGCCGGCATGCTGCTGGGGGAAAGCCGCTACCGGCACCAGATCGAGGCTGATATCCGGCCGTTCCGCGACATTCTGCTGGGGCTGTTTTTCGTCAGCATCGGCATGCTGATCGACCTGCAACTGTTCGCCAGCCATGCCCTGCTGATCCTCGGCCTGACCCTGGCCCTGATGCTGATCAAGGGCGCCGTGGTGGCGCTGTTGCTCAAGCTGCGCGGCAGCGACGGCGAGACGGCCTGGCGCAGTGGCCTGGCCCTGGCCCAGGGCGGCGAGTTCTGTTTTGCGCTGATGGCGCAGATGCAGCAAAGCCAGTTGATGCCGGCCGAGCTGAGCGGCCTGCTGCTGGCCGCGACCTTCTGTTCGATGTTGCTGACCCCCTTGCTGCTGCGCGCCGCCCCGGGCATTGCCGCGCGCCTGCACCGCAAGCCGAACCAAGAGGCCCACCTGGAAGAAATCAGCGCCCTCAACGCCGCATTGCAGGGCCATGTGGTGATCTGTGGATATGGCCGCGTCGGCCAGTCGATCGGCCGCTTCCTGCGCCGCGAACAGCAGCGTTTCATTGCCCTGGACGATGACCCGGTGCGGGTCCAGGAAGCCGCGGCCGGCGAAAGCTGCGTGCATTACGGCGACTCCCGCCGCGCCGAACTGCTGGCGGCGGTCGGCCTCGAACGCGCACGGCTGCTGGTGATTGCCGTGGACAAGACCGACATCGCCCTCAACGTGCTGAAAAGCGCGCGCCGGATCAACAGCGACGTGCCGATCCTGGTACGCACCCGGGACGACAGCCAACTGGCCGAACTGAAAGCCGCCGGCGCCAGCGAAGTGGTGCCGGAGCTGCTGGAGTCGAGCCTGATGCTGGCGTCCCATGCGCTGGTGATGCTCGGGCTGCCGGAACACCAGGTACAGGCCAAGGTCGATGAAGTCCGCCACAACCGCTATAGCCTGCTGCACGGCTTCTACCATGGCGCGCAGACCGACCTGCTGGACAACCGCGGCCAGCCACGAGTGCTGATGCATGCGGTCAATCTCGGCAGCGCGGCCCACGCCTGCGACCTGGCCCTGGGCGAGCTGGCGCTGGAGCAGTTGGGCGTGGATGTGCAAGGCGTGCAGCGCGATGGCCGTGACCTGGAGCTGACCGCCGGCACCTTGCTGCAAGCCGGCGATACGGTGTTGATGTCCGGCCCGCTGGCGGCCATCGAAGCGTCGGAGGCGCGCCTGCTCGGCGGCCAATGATCAGCGGCAAGCAGCCCAGGCTGGAGGCTCCAGCCCGGGCCGCAAGGCTTCAGTCCTGGCTGACCGCGCCGATCTTGTGCAGCGACAGGTCGGCGCCGTAGTACTCCTGCTCCTGGGTCAGGCGCAGGCCGCAGAGCGCCTTGATCGCGCCATACACCAGGAAGCCGCCGACCAGCGCCACCAGCACGCCCAGGCCGGTACCGATCAACTGGCTGGTCAGGCTGACACCGCCCAGGCCACCCAGGGCGCTCTGGCCGAAGACCCCACAGGCAATACCGCCCCACACACCGCACACACCATGCAATGGCCAGACACCCAGCACATCGTCGATCTTCCAGCGCGTCTGGGTGGCGATAAAGCACCAGACGAACAGCGCGCCGGCGATCGCCCCGGTGATCAACGCTCCCACCGGGTGCATCAGGTCGGAGCCGGCGCAGATCGCCACCAGCCCGGCCAGCGGGCCGTTGTGCAAAAAGCCCGGGTCGTTGCGCCCGACGATCAACGCCGCCACCGTGCCGCCGACCATGGCCATCAGCGAGTTCACCGCCACCAGCCCGCTGACCGCCTGCAGGGTCTGCGCGCTCATCACGTTGAAGCCGAACCAGCCGACAATCAGGATCCACGAACCCAAGGCCAGGAACGGAATGCTCGACGGCGCGAACGCCACCAGCTTGCCGTCGCGGTAGCGCCCGTTGCGCGGCCCGAGCAACAGCACCGCGGCCAGCGCCAGCCAGCCGCCCATGGCATGCACCACCACCGAGCCGGCGAAATCATGGAAGCCTGCGCCGAAGCTCTCCTGCAGCCAGGCTTGCAGGCCGTAGTTGCCGTTCCACACCAGGCCTTCGAAGAAGGGATAGATGAAGGCCACGATCAGCGCCGTGGCGCAGAGCTGCGGGACGAACCGCGCACGCTCGGCGATGCCGCCGGAAATGATCGCCGGAATGGCCGCGGCGAACGTCAGCAGGAAGAAGAACTTCACCAGCCCGTAGCCGTGATCGGCGCTGATCACCGCCGCCGGTTGCAGGAAGCTGACGCCGTAGGAGATCCAATAGCCTATAAAGAAATAGGCCAGGGTCGAGACCGCGAAGTCGCTGAGGATCTTCGACAAGGCGTTGACCTGGTTTTTCTGGCGCACCGTGCCCACCTCGAGAAAGGCGAAGCCGGCATGCATGGCCAGGACCATGACCGCACCGATGAGGATAAACAGGGTATTGGAACCATGGACCAGAGTGTCCACAGCGCTTTGCAGATTTTCCATGGAATGGGCAGACCTGATAGCAGGAATTATCCGCGAGCCGCTCGAGCGTTTTTGCACCAACTTGGCACCTAAGGTCCTGTCGACCTACGTATTGCGACCCATTTTGGCGCGACGCTTTTTCGAGAGAGGTGTATCGCTCGGGGGTGTTTCCATAAGTGTTGATTTTTTAGGGTAAGGTTTTAGCTGCCAGGCACCGCATCCTGCGCGCTTTCGGCGCAACCACCCGTGTTTACGCACCAGGACAAAGCAAAAGCTGTACCAGACAATTGCACTGAACCTTCGCGCAAGGCTCATACTCGAACCCTTCAGAACGCCACTATGGAGATCATCATGGCCAGCAAAACCACCAAGACAGCTCAAGAAACCCTGATGGCGGACTTTCAGGCACTGGTCAGTGACACGGAACGCCTGCTGGAACACACCGCCACCCTGGCGGGCGAACAGGCGGACGAATTGCGCACACAGATTCACGACAGCCTGCTGCGCGCCCGCGAGACCCTGCAACTGACCGAGCAATCGCTGCGCGAACGCGGCGAGGCGGCGGTCACTGCCACCGAAGACTATGTGCAGAACAACCCCTGGCAAGCAGTGGGCATCGCGGCGGGCGTGGGCTTCCTGATCGGCCTGCTGGCGACCCGGCGCTGATATGGCTATCGATGAATCCGGCTCCACCGCGGGCCAAGGCTCCTCAACGCGGCGCCTGGGCGCTGCTTTCCTGGGTTTGTTGCACAGCCACGTCGAACTGTTCGGTATCGAGTTGCAGGAACAGAAAGCCAGAACCGTCAGCCTGCTGTTGTTCGCCGGGCTGACCCTGGTGTTCGCCCTGCTGCTGTTGGTAGGCCTGTCGACGCTGGTGCTGATCCTGTTCTGGGACACCTATCGCCTGACCGCCATCACCGGGCTGTGCGTCTTCTATACGCTGGCCGCGCTGTTCTGCGCCCTGCGCCTGAAGGCGGCGATTTTCGATGAATCCTCGCCCTTCCATGCCACCCTCGAAGAGCTGGCCAATGACAGGGAGCGCCTGCTGCCATGAGCCTGCCGGACATTCCGCAAACCAATTCCCGGCGCGAAATGCGCAAGGCGCTGATCCGCCTGCGCATGGAAATGCATCGCCAGGAAATCCGCCACGAATCCCATCAATTGCTGCAACCCTTGCAGCGGGTCCGTGGCCTTGGCCAAAGCTGGCAACAGGGCTTCGGCATCAAGCACGCGCCGTTGTGGGGTGTGGCCGCCGTGACCCTGTTGGGGTTTCTCACCGGCAAGGGCGCCAAGAGCGGCAGCGTCAGAAACTTCGCCCGACTGGTACGGCTCAGCGCCGGCCTGTTGCCGCTGATCAAGCTGGTCATGCAAGGTTCTTCGAGCAAGCATTGAGCCGCCACCATCTGGCTGCATTCTTGCAACCGTTCCCGCAATAGCTGCGCCCCGGCCTCTCTCACGAGAGGTCGGGCCTTGCCTGCCTGTTGCGTCGGCGCGCCGCCCAAGATCAACAAGATCAACCAAGGAGGCCCCGTGATCGACGGGCAACCGCTTGCCTGCTTTCAACCCTTCATCGACACCGCCACTGGCCGCATTGCCGGTGTCGAAGCCCTGGGCCGCCTGCGCCAACCGAACGGCCAACTGCTGTCGGTCGGCCCATTGTTCAACGATCCCCGGACCTCTTCCACCGCCCTGCGCCGGCTCGACCGGCTGATTCGCGCCGACGCCCTGAGCCGCCTGCATGAAGCGCCCGCGGACTGGTTCCTGAGCCTCAATATCTCGCCCCGCTGGATCAGCCGCCTGCGCGCCGGCCAGCCGTTGCCGAGCCTCAGGCAATTGCAGCAACAGGGCGTCGATCCGCGGCGCGTGGTCTTCGAAATCACCGAGTTGAGCGGCAACAGTCAGCGCCTGAGCGAAGTGGTGGCGCGCTACCGCGAAGCCGGCGCGCGGATCGCCATCGACGACTTCGGCGCCGGCTACTCCCAGCTCGACCGAGTGCTGGCCCTGCAACCGGACATTCTCAAGCTCGACATGCGCCTGTTCCAGGCCGCGGCCCGTGGCGGGCCCAGCAGCGACGTGGTCAAGGCCCTGGCGCAGATGGCCGAGAAGACCGGCTGCTGGATCATCGCCGAAGGGGTCGAGAGCGAAACCGAACTCAACTTCGCCCTGGAATGCGGCTCGCGGTATGTCCAGGGTTTCCTGTTTGCCCGGGCCGAGCAGGCGTTCTTCGCCAGCGATGCTTTCGTCGCGCCTTTTGCCCGGGCGCGCCAGCGCTATGTGCAGCAGAAACTGGCCGAACGCGGACGACTGATGCAGATGCGCCAGCAACTCGCGGAGCTGATGACCCTGCTGCAGGATTGGGCCCAGGCCCGGGCCCCGATCGAACGGTTACCGCAGGTGGATGCCTTTCCCTGGTTGTTGCGCTTCTATCAATGCGATCGCCACGGCACCCAGCTGACGCCGAACCTGGAATGGCGCCACGAGCGCTGGCAGGCCGACCACAGCTACGTCGGCCACAACTGGTCGTGGCGTCCTTACTTCTACCACCTGCTGGCCGAAGGCTGGGACGAGCGGCGGCTGACCCTGTCCAACACCTACCGCGACGCCACCAGCAACCAGTACTGCCTGACCGCCGGGCAGTTCTTCGACAATGGCCAGCGCCTGCTGTTGATCGATATCGATGCCGCGGGGCTTTAGTTCCACTTGCAGGCGCTGGCGCGAACCGGGAAGCTAGCCCATCAGTCATTCGACGGAGAGACCCCGCCTTGGATTGGCATACCCTGCTTACCCGCGAACGCCTCGGAAAACCGCTGCACAGCCCTGAAGAACTGGGCCGCAGCCCCTTCCACAAGGACCACGACCGCATCATCTTCTCCGGTGCCTTCCGCCGCCTGGGCCGCAAGACCCAGGTGCACCCGGTGTCCAGCAACGACCACATCCATACGCGCCTGACCCACTCCCTGGAAGTCAGCTGTGTCGGTCGCTCCCTGGGCATGCGGGTCGGCGAAACCATTCGCGACGCCCTGCCCGAGTGGTGCGAACCGAGCGACCTGGGGATGGTGGTGCAATCGGCCTGCCTGGCCCACGACATCGGCAACCCGCCGTTCGGCCACTCCGGCGAAGATGCGATCCGCCACTGGTTCCAGCAGGCCGCCGGGCGCGGCTGGCTGGACGCCATGAGCGAAAACGAGCGCAACGACTTCCTCAACTTCGAAGGCAATGCCCAGGGCTTCCGGGTGCTGACCCAGCTGGAATATCACCAGTTCGACGGTGGCACGCGGCTGACCTACGCCACCCTCGGCACCTACCTGAAGTACCCCTGGACCGCGCGTCACGCCGACTCCCTGGGCTACAAGAAGCACAAGTTCGGCTGCTACCAGAGCGAACTGCCGTTGCTCGAACAGATCGCCAACAAGCTCGGCCTGCCGCAACTCGAGGAACAACGCTGGGCCCGCCATCCGCTGGTGTACCTGATGGAGGCCGCCGATGACATCTGCTATGCCCTGATCGACCTCGAGGACGGGCTGGAGATGGAGCTGCTCGACTATGCCGAAGTCGAGTCGCTGCTGCTCGGCCTGGTGGGCGACGACTTGCCGGAAACCTATCGCCAGCTCGGCCCGCGGGACTCGCGCCGGCGCAAGCTGGCGATCCTGCGCGGCAAGGCCATCGAGCACCTGACCAACGCCGCCGCCCGGGCCTTCGTCGAACAGCAGGACGCCCTGCTCAGCGGCACCCTGCCCGGCGATCTGGTGGAGCACATGCACGGCCCGGCCAAGCGTTGCGTGCTCAATGCCAAGGACATCGCGCGCAAGAAGATCTTCCAGGACAAGCGCAAGACCCTGCACGAGATCGGTGCCTACACCACCCTGGAAATCCTCCTCAACTCGTTCTGCGGCGCCGCGCTGGAACAGCACGGCGGACGCACACCGTCGTTCAAGAACCGGCGGATCCTCGACCTGCTCGGCAACAACGCGCCGGATCCGAACGGTTCGCTGCACACCTCCTTCCTGCGCATGATCGACTTCATCGCCGGCATGACCGACAGCTACGCCAGCGAAATGGCCCGGGAAATGACCGGGCGTTCCAGCCCGCAATGACCCGTCGTTGAACGGCTGCCTCGCGTTATCGAGGTGGCCGTTCGAGCGGTTTTGTGTGAGTCGGCAACTAAGGGATTCCCCTAGGCCCTTATCAGGCAATATCCCGATGCAATCGTTACTTCAACTTTGATCAGCTGCCTTCTGCGCACTGTTCGACAGCGCCTTCACTTCCACCTCGTTCACTAGACATCCATCAAGTCTCGATACTATTCCAGGCAGCCTTCAGCACCTAGAGCACTTGCTCTATAACTAGCGATAGTGACCGATATATGTAGCTGAACAATCAATCCAACTAACCTGAATTAAACAGACCGTTAACGAAACAACCAGACATCCTACCTTTACCTTTCGATACATCTGCTCACCCGTCGGACCAAACCCCTTGCAACACAAGGCCCCTGCAGGTTCCCGTCGATTACAAATTCCGTACAAATCAACTTTATCGTTTCCGCTAGTCTCGAACCGTAATGGCTTAACAAGGTTAATTTCACACCTCGATAGATCGTTCCCCGTTCATGACCCCAGGCCGGATGATCGCCGGCAAAACAAATAGCAAGCAAACTAAGTACCTTCACTCAAACTTCAAGCCAACGGTTAGTTCGAAAATAATTTCACCCCTCGCTGTAACAAAGAGCACGCCCAGGACTCAAGCGTCAAAATGGAAGTGAGTACACGGAATGAATCCGTGTCAATAAGTTGTTCCCGCACTTCCTCGTCCGTTTTTCACTGTTAAGGATGTCGAGTGCCCCATACGTCCTCAAGTCACCCAAGTTGCCATACCAGCCTGCGTCGCTGGTTGCTGCTCTCGCTGCTGGCCGGGTCCCTGCCGGTGGCCGCCGCCGATATGCCACAACCGGGTCAGGAAGCCCTGCGTCTGCAGCAACAGCAACAGCGCGACCTGCAACAACTGCAACTGGAACAGCGCCAGCGCCAGTTACAGCGCGGCAGCTTCGGGACCCCGGCGGTCACTCCCGCCGAAACCACCCAGGGTGGCCAGGATGAACAGTGCTGGGCCCTGAGCGGCACACGGATCGCCGGCGTCACGCTGTTCAAGAAAGACCGGTTGAACCGCCAGCTCGAACCCTATATCGCGCCCTGCATGGGAGTGAACGGGATCAACCGCCTGCTGGCGCAGATCACCCGGATCTATGTCGAGGCCGGTTACATCGCCAGCCGCCCCTACCTGAGCAGCGCTCCCGCCGCCGGCCATTCGCTGGATATCGTGGTCGACGAAGGTTATGTCGAGGCCGTCGAACTGGCCGACCAGAGCCTGCCGGTTTCCCTGGCCGGGGCCTTTCCCGGCATGCTCGGCGAACCGCTGAACCTGCGCGACCTGGAACAGGGCCTGGACCAGCTCAATCGCCTGCGCTCCCTCGACCTGACTGCCGATATCGCCCCCGGCAGCCAGCCCGGCGCCTCGCGGATCATCCTGCGCTCGCGCAGCAGCGGCGCCTCGCGCTGGGCCCTCGGGCTGGGTGTGGATAACCTCGGCAGCGCCAGTACCGGGCGCGACCGCAACTCCGTCAACCTGAGCCTCGACAGCCCGCTGCAACTCAACGACGCGCTCAACCTGAACTTCAGCGACACCCTCAATCACGGTCCGCGCTACAGCCGCAGCGCCAGCGTTTTCTATTCGATCCCCTACGGCTACTGGACCTACAGCCTGTTCGCCAGCCATGCCGAGTACCGGGCGCCGTTCAAGCTCAGCAGCGTGACCTTCTACAACAGCGGGCGCACTGACCTGTTCAGCCTGCGCGCCGAGCGTGTGCTGTGGCGCGACCAGGGGCACCAGCTGAGCGCCAACCTGCAACTGGCCCACAAGGATGTCGACAGCTACCTGGAGAAAGTCCGCCTGGGCATCCAGAGCCCGACCCTGACCGTGGCCGAAGCCGGGCTCAACCTGTTCTGGCTCGACAGCGCGGTGTGGAACCTCGACGTCAATTACGCCCAGGGCCTGACCTGGTTCGGCGCCGACCGCGACTCGCAACAGGTGCAGAAAAACCTGCCGCAGGCGCAGTTTCGCAAGTACCGCGCCAGCCTCAGCCAATGGCGCAATGGCCACTTCGCCAGCCAGCCCTGGCAGTGGCAGAGCCAGCTGTCGCTGCAGTACAGCCCCGACCCGCTGCCGGCCATCGAACAACTGCTGGGCACCGACGACTCCGCCGTGCGCGGCTATCGCGAGAACAGCGCCTCGGGCGCCATCGGCGGGATCTGGCGCAACACCCTGCGCCTGCCGTTGCAGAACGACCTGCCCGTCAAGCTGACCCCGCGCCTGGCCTTCGATCACGGCCGGATCAAGGCGCAAGAAGGCGCCAGCAGCGAGCGCCTGAGCAGCGCCAGCATCGGCCTGAACCTGAGCTGGAAGAACGTGCAAGTCGATGTCGACTACCAGCACAGCCTGGAAACACCCCAGCGTTTTCACCATGAATCGCCCGCCTGGCTGACCCGCCTGAGTGTGCAGATCTGAGGTCCCGCGAACCGTGCATCAGCCTGAAAAAAACAGCCGAGCCTGAACACCACAGCAGCGTTGCAACGAACAGCGCGCACCGCCACTCGGCCCACACATAGAGAGCTTCTTATGCCCGACAACACATCTGTGTTTCACCTGTCCCCCAGGGGCAAACTGCGCCTGGCCATCGCCAGCCTGCTCCTGGTCTCCCATCTGCCGCAGGCGCTGGCCGGCGGTATCACCGTGGCCCCGGGCCCGGGCGGTATCCCGCAGCTGCAAAACCAGAACGGCGTGCCGATCGTCAACATCGTCGCGCCCAACGGCGCCGGGCTCTCCCATAACCAGTTCCTCGACTACAACGTCGATCGCCAGGGCGTGGTGCTGAACAACTCCCTGCAATCCGGCGCCTCGCAACTGGCCGGGCAGCTGGCTGCCAACCCGCAGTTCCACGGCCAGGACGCCAGCGTGATTCTCAACGAGGTGATCAGCCGCAACGCCTCGGCGCTCAACGGCACCCAGGAGATCTTCGGCCGCGCCGCCGACTATGTGCTGGCCAACCCCAATGGCATCTCGGTCAACGGCGGCAGCTTCATCAACACGCCGAACGCCAGCCTGCTGGTCGGTCGCCCCGAGTTCAACGACGGCAAGCTGCAAGCCCTGAGCACCGGTGACGCCAAAGGCCAGTTGACGGTCGAGGGCCGAGGCCTGAAGAACGACAATGGCAGCATCAATCTGATCGCCCCGCGCATCGACAGCCAGGGCGACATCACCGCCAGCAACCAGCTCAACCTCACCGTCGGACGCAACCGCGTGGACCCGGCCAGCGGCAAGGTGCTCAGCACCGACCCGGCCGGTAACACCAAAGAGCAGCGCATCGACGCCAGCCTGTTCGGCGCCATGCAGGCCGGGCGCATCAACATTGTCAGCACCGCCGAAGGCGCCGGCGTGCGGGTCGGCGCGGTGCAGGTCAAAGGTCACGACGGGGTGGATATCGCGTCTGCCGGCGACCTGCAGATCAGCGGCCAGGCCAAGCCCGATAGCCTCGACGCCGTCCGTGCCGGCGTGCACAGCAGCCAGGGCGACGTGCAATTGCGCAGCGGCCAGGACCTGACCCTCGCCGCCACCGATGTCAGCGCCCGCGACATCAAGCTCGATGCCGGACGCAACCTCACCCTGAGCGCCATCGAAAGCCGCAAGCTCCAGGAAAAACGCGAGCAGTGGAGCAACAGCACCATCGGCATCACCTGGGAAACCTACGACCGCACCCTGACCGACAGCGACAGCCGTCAGCACGGCAACCAGCTGACCGCCCGCCGCGATGCCGAGCTCAAGGCCCGCGCCAACACCGAACTCAAGGCCAGCCAGATCAAGGCCGGCAACAACCTGACGGTCGACAGCGGCGCCGACCTGCGCCTGACCGCCGCCACCGAAACCCACGAACAACGCGACCAGGGCCACCACCGTAAACACCTGTGGAAAGCCGACTGGGACAAGTCCAGCAGCGAACAGCGCAGTATCACCAGCCAGTTGGAGGCCAAAGAACAGTTACAACTGACCAGTCGCAAGCAGCTGCAACTGCAGGGCGCCGAACTGGCCAGCAACAATATCGAGCTGACCGGGCGCCAGGTGGACATCACCAGTGCCAGCCGCACCCAGAGCAACAGCGACAAGTCCTACTCCGGCGATCTGGTCGGCGGCAGCTTCTTCGGCAAGAACGGCGACGGCGACAAGGGCAAGACCCTGAACAAGGGCAGCAAGGTCAACGCCAAGGGCGACCTGATCGTCAAGGCCGACGAGGTCCGCATCAGCGGCAGCCAGGCCCGTGGCGGCAAGCAGGCCAGCGTGATCAGCGAAAACGGCTCGCTGACCATCGACGGCGTGCAAGACCGCTCCCACGACAACAGCTACAGCAAGGACAGCAAGTTCTTCGGCATCACCAAGGATGAAAGCCGGCAGAACCGCAAAGACAGTACCACTGTCACCAGCGACCTGCGCTCGGACAGCAACCTCAAGCTGCAAAGCACCCAGGACATCGCCATCAGCGGCGCGCACGTGGCCGCGACCGGCGAGCTCGAAGCCAAGGCTGACGGCGACATCAAGATCGACTCGGCGCAAAACACCTCGCAGAGTGAAAGCACCACCCACACCCGTGGCTTCGACGCCTATGCCAAGGAAAATGCCCCGGACACCCGGCAATACCGTGCCGGCGTGCGTTACGAAGACCAGCAGAAAACGGTCAAGACCAGCGACACCCAGCAACAGGGTTCAAGCCTCAGCGGCGGCAGCCTGCAAGTCGCTGCGGGCGGCAACCTGAGCATCAAGGGCAGCGACCTGAAGGCCACCCACGGCGATGCCAGCCTCAGCGGCAAGCAGGTCGAGTTGCTGGCCGATCACGACCAGAAGAGCAGCAGCACCGACACCCGCACCACCGGCGGCGGTTTCTACTACACCGGCGGCCTGGACCGCGCGGGCAACGGTGTGGAGTTCGCCCACAGCAGCACCCAGGACACCCATGACACCGGTACCGCCAACACCACCGGCATCGCCGCCAGCGGCAACCTGACCATCAAGGCCGGCAACACCCTGGTGACCGAGGGCGCCCAGGTCAAGGCCGGTGGCAAGCTGCTGGTGAACGCCGAGCAGGTCGACAACCGCGCGGCGCACAACACTGAGTCCACCAGCCACAAGGAAAACACCTGGAGCGCCGATGTCGGCGCCAACGTCGAATACAAGGGCCTGACCCGCCCGGTGGAAAAAGCCATCGAAGGCGTGGCCCAGCGCAAGTTCCATCAGCCAGGCCTGCTCGACGCCCTGGAACAACCCAACGTTGGCCTGGACGTGGAAGTCGGCCACCAGAACAAACAGCGCACCGAGCAAGGCAGCAACGCCGTGGTCAGCCAGTTCCAGGGCGGCCAGGTGGAGGTCAAGGTAGCCGGCCAGTTGCAGGATGAGGGCAGCCGCTACGAGGCCACCCAAGGCACGCTGAAGATCGACGCCGGCAGCCAGGTGGCCAAGGCCGCCAGCAATACCCACAGCAGCAGCGAGCAGGCGCTGGACGCCAAGGCTGGCGTACGGGTCTACACCACCACGGGCGAGGACCTGAACGTACGTGGCAGCGGCGCTGGCGGCAGCAGCGACAAGCGCAGCGACAGCAGCAAGGCGGTGGTCGGCAGCTATGTCGGCAAACAGGGCGTGGACATCGCGCTGAGCGGCGACGGCCAGTACGAAGGCAGCCGGTTCGATGGCGGCGAAGCCGGCGTCAAGCTGCACAGCGGCGGCGAACTGGCGCTGAACCAGGCCAATGACCGCCAGAACAGCAGCGACTCCAGCCTGCGCGGCGACGCCTCGCTCACCGTCGGCAGCGCCCCGGGCGCCAATGGCAATAACCTCAACCTCGGCGCTGGCGTGCAACTGGACCACAAGCGCCTGGACCAACAGGACAGCCAGGCGCGGGTCGCGACCATCCAGGGCAAAGGCCCGGTCGAGTTGACCAGCGGTGGCGACCTGATCCTGCAGGGCACCACCATCGGCAGCAAAACCGCCAAGACCGGCGACATCAACCTGAACGCCGGCGGCAAACTCGACCTGCAGGCCGCGGTCGACACCCACAGCAGCCAGGGCAGCAACCTCGGTGGCGGCCTGACCGGCGGCGCCAGCAAGACCAGCAGCGAGCAGAGCAGCGGCAAGAGCGCCAACCTGAGCGCCAACTTCAACATCGGCCGGGTCTCGGAACAGGACCAGAAGCAGACCGGCGGGCAACTGCACAGCAATGGCCAGGTAACACTCGCCAGCGGCTCCGACAGCAACACCGCGCTGCACTTGCAGGGCACCCAGGTCGAGGGCAAAAACGTCACCCTCAGCGCTGACCGCGGCGGGATCTACCAGGAGTCGGCGCAATCCACCCAGGCCCACAACAACTGGGGCCTGACCCTGGGCGCTGGTGGCAATGGCGGCAAGACCACCCGCGCCGACGCCGGCGAACACGACTCGCCGAAAACCGATCGCGGTATCCACGCCCGGGCCAAGATCGATGTCGCGCAGGTGCACAGCAACACCCAGCACAACAGCCTGATCAAGGCCGACCAGGTGACGCTCGTCAGCAACGGCGACACCCATCTGGCAGGGGCGCGCATCGACGCCAACCAGGTCGATGGGCGGATCGGTGGCGATCTCAAGGTGGAGAGCCGCAAGGACCAGCTCAGCAGCACCACGGTCAACCTCGACGCCCGCCTGGACGCCGAGAAGAACCAGCCTGGCGTGGTCGACAAGCTGACCAAGCAGACCGGCCCGCTCAAGGACAAGCTGCAGGCCAAGGCCGAAGGCAGTTTCGACAAGCACCGCGAGAAGCTGGAAAACGTCGTCGACAAGGGCACCGAGCGCCTGGTGGCGGCCAAGGACAACCTGGTGAACAAGGCCGAAATCGCCAAGGAGCGCCTGGGCGAGAAATTCACCCGCAGCGGCAGCTATGACGTCAACCCGGAACCCAAGGGCGCCTTCGGTCGCGGCGTGGACAAAGCCAAGGGCTACCTCGCCGACAAGACCGAAGCCTTGGGCGATCGCTTCTCCAGCCTCAAGGAACGGGTCTGGCCGAAAACCAGCGACAGCTACGCCGTCAGCGAGAAAACCGGCGCTGGCAGCAAGCTGACCAACACCGCGGAAGGCGTGCTGTTCGGCGACAAGAGCGGCAACACTTCCTACACGCCGACCCTGAACCTGAATGTCAGCCGTCAGAGCAAGGACAGCGTGGCAGAGGCTTCAGGCATCAGCGGGACCCGGGGCGTGAGCCTGCAAGTGTCGGGGGAGACCCGCCTGAGCGGCGCGCGGATCGGCGCCAGCGAGGGCAAGGTCGACCTCGGCGGCTCGACCGTCAGCACCACGGCATTGGCCGGTACGGATTACCGTGCCGACGTCGGGCTGAACCTGTCGAAGTCGCCGGTCAACCTGGCCCTCGGCGCCAAGGATGAGCTGACCCGCAAGCAGGACGAGGCCACCCAGAAGGATCAGGCGTTCAACCTGGGGCCGCTGCGCGTCGGCGGCCATAGCGACAGCCAGCTGTTGCAGGCCGGCATCGATCAGAAAGCGCCCTGAGGCAAGCGCTCCGTGATCGGCTGCCCCCCATGAACGGGGGGCAGCCTCGCTCTGTTCCCTTCCCTCCTCCCTTTATTGCCCTGCGAAAACTGCACTAAACCGCCAACATCTCCTTACCTTTTACATGGCTGGATACTCATTCCTACTTTCAACTGAAAAACCGCTGTAATCCGAAACCGTCTTTCATGTAAGAACTGCCTTATTGTCCCCAACCCCGCCTTAACCCGCATATATCCACTGTCCTGCCTGCGCTAAGGTCCAGCCCTGTATTTATTCCCACGGGTTTGACCATGAGTTCTGTTTTCATCATCGACGACCATCCCGTTATCCGACTGGCCATCCGCATGTTGCTGGAACATGAAGGTTATAAAGTCGTCGGCGAAACCGATAACGGGGTCGATGCCCTGCAAATGGTCCGTGACAGCATGCCGGACCTGATCGTGCTCGATATCAGCATTCCCAAGCTCGACGGGCTGGAGCTGCTGTTGCGATTCGGCGCCCTGGACAAGTCGCTGCGGGTGCTGGTGCTGACGGCGCAGTCGCCAGCCCTGTTCGCCGGGCGCTGCATGCAGGCCGGGGCCTGCGGCTATGTGTGCAAGCAGGAAGACCTGAGCGAAGTGCTCAGCGCCATGAAGGCCGTGCTGTGCGGCTACAACTACTTTCCGAGTCATGCCCTGCAAACGCCAAGGCAGGATGAAACTTCGAACGACGAACTGAACCGCCTGATGTTGCTCAGTGATCGGGAACTCATGGTGTTGCAACTTTTTGCCAAGGGCAGCACCAGTACGCAAATAGCCAACAGCATATTTCTCAGTGGCAAGACCGTCAGCACCTATAAAAAAAGAATCATGCACAAACTTCGCGCGACTTCCATGGCGGAACTTATCGAGTTGGCACAACGTCACGAACTGGTGTGAGAAACAGGATGTTCAAACACATTTCTTATTATTTAACCCTGACGGCCACGACCGTTCTGGCGGTACTGTTTCTTGGCCTGGTCGAGGCCGGGCAACGAGAGTCCGGAATAACATCCGCCCCTCAGTGCACTGGCACCGCGCCTTGTCTTGAATCGGCTGCCGACCCACCTCTCGATAACGGCCATCGCGGGCTGCTCCTGCTCGCTGGCCTGGGGCTTGGCGTGCCGCTGCTGGCGTCCCTGGGCTGGAATGCCTGGCTGCACCTACGCCTGGCCCGCCAGCAACAGGCCGCGCATGATCTTGGGCAGCAGCTCGCATTCATGCAGGCCTGGATCGACGGCGTGCCGCATCCGACTTACGTGCGCGACCGCCAGGGCTTGCTGCAAAGCTGCAATGCCAGTTACCTGGAAAGTCTCGCCGCCCACCGCGAAGCGCTCATCGGCAAAACCCTGTTGCAGGGCGTCATGGACGATCCCGGGCAGGCCCGCGAATATCACGCTGACTACCAGCGGGTCATGGCGCAAGGCCGCCCGCTGCTGCGTGACCGGCCACTGCGCCTGAACGGGCAGGAACTGACCGTCCAGCACTGGGTCCTGCCCTATCGGGACGCGAACGGCGAGGTCCGGGGCATCATCGGCGGCTGGGTCGATATCAGCGAACGCCATCGGCTCAGCGACAGCCTCGAGGCCGCCCGGCAACAGGCCGAAGCGGCCTGCCGGGCGAAAAGTGCATTCCTGGCCAGCACCAGCCACGAACTGCGCCGCTCGATGAATGCGTTGATCGGTGCGCTGGAACTGCTGCAGCAGCGCTCCGCCAGCCAGTCCCAGGATGGTCCGGTCATTGAAATGGCTTATCGCTCGGCGCGGACAATGCAGGCCCTGGTCGACGATACCCTCGATATCGCCCGCATCGAATCAGGCAGCCTGGCGCTGAAGCCTGAATGGCTCGACCCGCGCCTGCTTGTCGAAACCGTTGTCAGCGAGTTCGACAGCCAGGTCCGGGAGAAGCATCTCAAGCTGCTGCCGACCTTCCACTCCAGCCTCGAGCCGGTCGATGTGCTGCTCGACCCGCTGCGTTTCAGGCAGGTCCTGGGCAACCTGCTGCACAACGCGATCACGTTCACCGAACAGGGCCAGATCAGGGTCCATCTCGACCTGCAAGCGGCCACGCAGCCGCAACAGGTGCAACTGATGCTGCAAGTGACGGACAGCGGCATCGGCATCGACGAGCAGGATCAGCACAGGCTGTTCGAACCCTTCTTCCAGGCCCAGGCTCGCCCCCTTTCCCGGCCTGACGGCGCCGGGCTGGGCCTGACCCTTTGCCGTCACCTCTGCGAACTCATGCAAGGCACGCTGCAACTGGCCAGCCAGCCGGGCATAGGCACGGAAGTACGGGTCCTGTTGCCGCTGGCCTGTCAGCCCGCGCGAAAACCCGCGACCCTCGTCGAGCCACTCATTGCCCCTGCCACCCGGGCCTTGAACGTACTGGTGATTGACGATCATTCGGCGGACCGCCTGCTGCTGGGGGAACAACTGCATTTTCTCGGGCACCGCTGCCGCACCGCCGAAGACGTCGAGCAAGGCTTCGAGCTCTGGTGCAAGGGGTTCTTCGACCTGCTCATCGTCGATTGCAACATGCCGGGCATGCACGGCTACGAGCTGATCCGCGCCATCCGCGAGCATGAACGCCTGGAGTCCCGCGCGGCCTGCCGGGTATTGGGGGTGACCGCCAGCCCCCGACCGCAAGAGAGACAGCAGTGCGAACAGGCCGGCATCGATGACTGCCTGTTCAAGCCTGTCAGCCTGGCGACCCTCAGTCACAAACTGGCTGGCCTGCAACCGCGGCCCTGGAATGGCGTGTTCAGCCTGAAAGCGCTGCGCACCCTGTCCCGTGGCAAACCGCAGTTCGCCCTGCGCATCCTCACCGAACTGCTGCATTGCAGCTATCGGGACCGCCAGCAACTGATGGCCCTGCCCTGCGAGCCACCGCCCCGAGCACTCGCGGAACTGGCCCACAAGATCAAGGGCTCGGCGCTGATGGTGCAGGCCAAAGACCTTGAAGCGCAGTGCGAAGCCCTTGAGCAGGCCGTTCTGGAAGACGCGGACAGGCAAACCCTGACGCAGCGCAGAACCGCCCTGGAACAGGCCATGCTCAAGCTCGAACGGGCCCTGCTGTGGCAGATCGATCAACAGCCCAGCGCGCCCCTGACCTGAGCCCCATCACCAACGCAACAGCTTGTGTTTGCCGCTAGTTGCCAGATAAATATCAAAAAGCCACTATCCTGTCAGTCGGCCGCAAAAGCCTCATGGCGAGTCTCCATCAGACTGCAATTCGCAACGCCCCCGGAGCCGCCTCCCCTGAGCACAATGCACCTGCCTTAACTATGCTGAGACGTTGAGCTGCGCATCACGCGCCCCCTGGAGAGAGCTGTAATGCCGAGCACGCTGTCGTTCGATAAACGCCGATTTCCTCTCCATGTGCATATCAGCGTGATGTTCACTTGCCTGCTTCTGCTGACCGGCGTGGTGCTGGGCGTTTTCAATTACCAGCAGACCACCCGCATCATCCTTTCCAGCAGCGAAAAACTGTTCCAGCGCATCGAACAGGACGTGCAGCTGGACCTGAAAGCGACCTACGAACCGATTCGCCATCTGCTCAGCCTGCTGGTGGGCAATCCGGCCGTCCAGGCCACCGATCTGGGGCAACGCCTGGCGCTGCTCGGGCCTTTCAGCCAATCGCTCAAGGACAATCCCGAGTTGGCTTCCCTCTATGTGGGTTATGCCGACGGGGACTTTTTCATGGTCCGGCCCTTGCGCAGCCAGGCCTTGAAGGAGGCCCGCCAGGCCCCCGGACCCGCGGCCTATGAAGTCTGGAGCATCGAGCGCGACCGCCATACCGGGCAACTGCATTCACAGTCGCTGTTCTACGACGCCGACCTCGCCCTGGTCAGCCGCCGGGACAATTCCCAGGAAGCCTACGACCCGAGCAGCCGCAACTGGTTTGCCAACGCCAAGGCCGATACCGATCAGATCACCACCGAGCCGTACGTCTTTTTCTCCACCCGCAACGTCGGTACCACCCTCGCCCGCCGCAGTGGCCATAACGCGGTGATGGGCGCCGACCTGACCCTGGAACAACTCTCGGCCACCCTGGCCAAGCATCGGGTCACGCCCAGCACTGAAATCGCCCTGGTGGATGGCAATGGCCATGCCGTGGCTTATCCGGACAGCCGTCGCCTGATCGTCGAAGAACAGAGTGCCCGGCTGATCCGCGCCAACGACCTGAACCCGGCCCTCGATGCGCTGTTGCAGGGCAAGGCCCAGGGTAATCGCCTGCGACTCAAGGATCGCCAATGGATAGTTGCCAGTCGTCATCTGCAGGAAGGTGGGCCCCGTGGCTTGCAGCTGGCGCTGCTGGTGCCCGAGGACGAGTTGCTGGCGGACGCCTATCGCATGCGCTGGCAAGGCGCGCTGATCACCCTGAGCATTCTGCTGCTGTGCCTGCCACTCGGCTGGCTGACCTCACGGGTGCTGGTCAGGCCGTTGCGCGCCCTGGTGCAGGAAGCCGACGCCGTCCGCAGCTTCGATTTCAACTACCCGCTGACCCGCCGCTCGCCGGTGCTGGAAGTCGACCAGTTGAGCGTGTCGATGGCCCGCATGAAAGACACCCTGGCCAGCTTTTTTGAAATCACCGCCAGCCTTTCCGCGGAAACCCGCTTCGACCCGCTGCTGCAACGGGTGCTGTTTGAAACCATGAAGATCGGCCAGGCCCAGGCCGGGCTGATCTACCTGCGGGAAAACGAAGGCATGAGCCTGGAGCCTCACGGCCTGATCATCGCCGGCAATGTCCAGGACCTGCCGGCATTCGACATACGGAGCCAGGATGCCCAGCACGACGCAAGCCCGGTGTGGCTGCGGCAACTGGCGAACAGCGAGAACGTGGTCACGACCCTGGGGTTCGAGCAGGCGGCCGACCTGCAAAGCGTGCTGCTGGCCATGAATTGCCCCAGCGTCCATCTGATCGGTATCCGCCTGCACAATCGTCACAACGAAACCGTCGGCATCCTTGTCCTGCTGTTGGCCGACAGCGGCCAGGAAGCCGACCTGGAAAAGCTGCGCCCGGACCGCATCGCTTTCTTGCAGGCAGTCTCCGGCGCCGCGGCGGTCAGCATCGACAGCCAGCGCTTGCAGAACCGGCAAAAACAATTGCTCGACGCCTTCATCCAACTGCTGGCCGGGGCGATCGATGCCAAGAGCCCGTACACCGGCGGGCATTGCCAGCGGGTGCCGGCGCTGACCCTGATGCTGGCCCAGGCCGCCGCGGCCAGCCAGCAACCGCCGTTCAGCGCCTACCAGCCCACCGAGGACGAGTGGGAGGCGTTGCATATCGCGGCCTGGCTGCACGATTGCGGCAAGATCACGACCCCCGAGTACGTGGTGGACAAGGCCACCAAGCTGGAAACCCTGAACGACCGCATCCACGAGATCCGCACCCGCTTCGAGGTGCTCAAGCGCGATCTCTGGATCGACTATTGGCAGGCTCGTGCCCAGGGTGGCGATGAGGCTTCGCTGGCGGCGATCCGCGATGCCGGCCTGGCGGAACTGGACGACGACTTTGCCTTTATCGCCCGCTGCAACCTCGGCAGCGAAGCCATGGCCGAGGCCGATCTGCAACACCTGGAACGAATTGCCCAACGCACCTGGAGCCGCACCCTGGACGATCGCCTGGGCGTGTCCTGGGAAGAAAACCGCCGCCAGCAACGTACCCCGGCGGCGCCCCTGCCGGTCATCGAACCGCTGCTGGCCGACAAGCCCGAGCATCTGATCGAACGCAACCCTTGCGAGCTGATTCCGGCGGACAATCCCTGGGGCTTCAAGCTCGATGTGCCGCCCTACAAGTACAACCGTGGCGAGCTGTACAACCTGAAAATCGGCAAAGGCACCCTGACCCGTGAAGAGCGCTACGTGATCAATCACCACATGGTGCAGACCATCCGGATGCTCAGCCACCTGCCCTTCCCCAGCCACTTGAACAGCATCACCGAGATCGCCGGCGGCCATCACGAGAAAATGGATGGCACCGGTTATCCCAGGCAGCTGAAACGGGAGCAGATGAGCCTGCCGGCGCGGATGATGGCGATCGCCGATATCTTCGAAGCGCTGACCGCGGCCGATCGCCCCTACAAGAAGGGCAAGACCCTGAGCGAAGCGCTGGGCATCATGGCGACCATGTGCCGCGATGCCCATATCGATCCACAGCTGTTCGAGCTGTTTATCCAGACCGGGATCTACCAGCAGTACGCCGACCGCTTCATGGAACCGCAGCAGATCGATGGAGTAGACCCCGAGGGCGTGCTGGGCAAGGCCGGGCTCAGGGCCTGACGCGGGTTCAGCAGTCGGTCAGGCGCAGGAAAATTGCCGCCAGGCGCTCGATGCCGGCCTGATCCTCGAGGGTGAAGCGGGCGATTTTCGGGCTGTCCAGGTCCAGCACGCCGATCAGCCGTCCAGCCTTGACCAGGGGCACCACCAGCTCACTGTTGGAAGCGCTGTCGCAGGCGATATGCCCGGGGAACGCGTGCACATCCTCGACCCGCTGGGTCTGCAGGCTCGCCGCGGCCGCACCGCACACGCCACGCCCGAAGGGAATGCGCACACAGGCGATCTGGCCCTGGAACGGGCCGAGCACCAGTTCCTCGTTGCGATTGAGGTAGAACCCAGCCCAGTTCAAGTCGTCCAGCTGATTGAACAGAAACGCCGAGAATTGCGCGGCGTTGGCGATGAAATCACACTCGTCGGCCAGCAACGATTCCAGCTGGGCGCACAGCAAGGCATAGCCGTCCAGGCCTTTGCCGGTGTTCTGCAGATCGATCATGCTTTTTGCTCCAACAACTGCAAACCTACCCAGTAGCGCGCGAACTGATACGCGCAGCGACCATTGCGATTGCCGCGGCCGGTGGCCCAGCGCACGGCGAGGATGTCCAGGGCTTCGTCACGCTGCCATTGCAGGCCAGCCTTGCTTCCCAACTCGCCGATCCAGTGCTCGACCACGTTCAGGTAATGCTCCTGGGTGAAGGGATAGAACGACAGCCACAGGCCGAAGCGGTCCGACAGGGCAATCTTGTCTTCCACTGCCTCGCTCGGGTGCAGCTCGCCATCGACGCGCTTCCAGTTCTCGTTGTCGCTTTCCTTCTCCGGCACCAGGTGCCGGCGGTTGGAGGTGGCATACAGCAGCACGTTGTCCGGGGCCTGCTCCAGCGAGCCGTCGAGCACGCTCTTGAGTACCCGGTAGTCGCCCTCGCCCGACTCGAACGACAGGTCGTCGCAGAACAGCACGAAACGCTGCGGCAGCTTGACCAGTTGCTCCACCACCCGCGGCAGGTCGGCCAGGTGATCGCGCTCGATTTCGATCAGGCGCAGGCCATGCTCGGCATGCTCGGCCAGCAGCGCGCGGACCAGCGACGATTTACCGGTGCCGCGCGAGCCCCACAACAAGGCGTGGTTGGCCGGCAGGCCATCGAGAAACTGCCGGGTATTGCGCCCCAACTGGTCGCGCTGGTTGTCGACGCCGATCAGGTCGGACAAGCGCATGTCCAGGCTGACCTCCAGCGGCAGCAGAAAACCGCTGCGGCCTTCACGCTGCCAGCGCGCGGCCAGGCATTGGCTCCAGTCGATGGCTTGTCGCGGCGCAGGCAACAGCGGCTCGATACGCGCCAGAACCGCGTCGGCGCGTTCAAGAAAAGCATTCAATCGAGATTCCACGACTTCTCCTCGGGCAGGTTCCCAGTAATGATGTGGCACGCAGACGAAACGACCTTCCGCCGCCCAGGTCTACCGCAGGCGAACGGCGCCGGGCCCTGCCGGAACACACTGACGATCAGCTATGCTTGCCCAGCGAAGGGAAACGGAAATTGGTTCAACACCCCATGGACATCAAGTTCACCAACCGCCTGTCTTACAAGCAAGCCAGGCTCACTGTGCTGGTCGGGTTTGTCCTGGGGACGGCGCTCAGTCTGCTGCAAATCGGCATCGATTATGCCAGCGAAGATGCCTCCATCAACCGGGAAATCAACGCGCTCCTGGAAATCAGCCACAATCCGGCCTCGCGTATCGCCTACAACATCGACTCCGAGCTCGCCCAGGAGCTGACGCTCGGCCTGCTGCGCTCGCCGGCGATCATCCGCGCCCGGCTGATCGACAACAACGACACTTTGCTGGCCAACGTCACCCGACCGGCCCAGCAAAGCCCCTACCGGATGCTCAGCGACTTCCTGTTCGGCGCCAAGCGCGAGTTCCAGGACCGCCTGTACCTCGATCACCTGCCCTCGGAATCCCTCGGCGTCCTGCACCTGGAAGTCGACACCTACTCGTTCGGCAGCCGCTTCCTGCGCCGTGCGGAAATCACCCTGATCAACGGTTTCATGCGCAGCCTAATCCTCACCGGGCTGCTCCTGGCGCTGTTCTACGTGATGCTGACCAAACCCCTGGTCGGCGTCATTCGCGAGCTCAGCGGCCGCGATCCGCGCAACCCCGACCAGACGCGACTGGACTTTCCGCCCAGCCACGAACAGGACGAGATCGGCGTACTGGTCAAGGTCGCCAACCAGCAGTTCGACAACATGGCCACCGAGATCCAGCAACGGCGCAATGCCGAAAACCGCCTGACCGACTACCTCGGGCAGCTGGAAAATATCGTCTCGGCGCGCACCACCGAGCTCAAGGCGATCAACGACCGGCTGAGCCAGTCCAACGAAGAGCTGGAAATCGCTCGTAGTACCGCCCTCGACATGGCCCAGGCGCGAGCCGCTTTCCTGGCCAACATGAGCCATGAAATCCGCACGCCGCTCAATGGCTTGCTGGGCATGATCGCCCTGTCGCTGGACAGTCCGCTGAACGCCGAACAACGCCAGCAACTGTCGATCGCCCACGACTCCGGCAAAGTGCTGGTGGAGCTGCTCAACGATATTCTCGACATGTCCAAGTTCGACGCCGGCCAGTTGGAGCTGGAGCGCATCCCCTTCGACCTCGGGGTGCTGGTGGAGGACACCGCCAACCTGCTGTCGCAGAACGCCGCGCCGAGTGTCGAGCTGGCCTGCCTGATCGAGCCGGAGTTCCCGGCGCTGGTCCTCGGCGACCCCACGCGCGTGCGGCAGATCGTCAGCAACCTGCTGTCCAACGCCCTCAAGTTCACCCGCTTCGGCCGTGTCGATGTGCGCCTGCGTAGGCTCGAAGACGGGGTCAGGATCGAAGTCTGCGACACCGGCATCGGCATCGCCCGCGAGGCCCAGGTGAAGATCTTCCAGCCCTATACCCAGGCCGGCGCCGGGATCACCCGGCAATACGGCGGCACCGGCCTGGGCCTGGCGCTGACCTACAACCTCTGCGAAGCCATGCAGGGGCGCCTGAGCATCAGCTCGGAAGTGGGGTTTGGCAGCCAGTTCTGTGCCGACCTGCCGCTGCCCTGCCACACGCCTGCCAGCCCACCGTCGCCTCTGCACGGCCAGGTCCTGGCCATTACCTCCGAAGGCAGCGGGCTGGCCGAACTGCTGAGCGTGCAGTTGCCGTTCTGGGGGCTGGAATATCGGCGCTGCGATCTCGATGAATCACTGCTCGGGCAGAAGCCGGACCTGTTGATCACCGACTGCCCGGAATGCCTGTTCGGCCTGCGCCCGAGCATCAGCGCGCCGATTCTGCTGGTCACCGCCTACGGCAGTTTCCTGCCCAGCGAAGAAGCCAGCGCCCTGGCGCCGTTGCAGCAACAGGCGCGGCCATTGGCGCGCAACGCCCTGTATCAGACCCTGCGCCGGGCCCTGCTGGCCGAAACCGCGGTGATCAATGAAACCCAGTTGGAAACCCTGGCGCCCCTGCGCCGCGCCTTCATCCTGCTGGTGGAGGACAACCCGGTGAACCAGTTGGTGGCCAAAGGCATGCTGAGCAAGCTCGGCTGCGAAGTGACGGTCGCCTCCCAGGGCGCCGAAGCCCTGGACGTGCTGGAGCACCAGCATTTCGACCTGGTGCTGATGGACTGCAACATGCCGGTGATGGATGGCTACGAGGCCAGCCGGCAGATCCGCCGCAGCGGCCGCTGGCCGGACCTGCCGATCGTCGCCCTGACCGCCAATGCCATGCCCGAAGAGCGCGAGCGCTGCCGGGCCGCGGGCATGAGCGACTACCTGGCCAAACCCTTCCGCCGTGAAGAGCTGATCGCCCTCTTGGACCTCTGGGTGCCGACTACGACAGCGCTTTGACCTGAGCCAGCAGACGGTCCAGGCCATTGCGCAATTCGCTCAGGCTGTCGAGGTCGACACCGCTGTCGCATAACAACGCTGCCTTGAGCGGTGGTACCTGATCGCGCAGGGCCAGGCCGGCCTCGCTCAGGCTCAGGTGCACCTCGCGCTCGTCGCGGGACGAACGCTGGCGCTGCACCAGTTGCAGCTGTTCAAGGCGCTTGAGCAGCGGTGTCAGGGTCCCGGAATCCAGCGCCAGGCGCTCCCCTAGTGCCTTGACCGTCGGCAGCTCTGGCGGCGTGGCCTGCCATTCCCAGAGCACCAACATCACCAGGTACTGCGGATAGGTCAGTCCCAACTGGTCGAGCATCGGCTTGTAGCCCCGCACTACGGCCCGCGAGGCGGCGTACAGCTTGAAGCACAACTGGCTGTCGAGTTTCAGCGAATCGGCGGACAGGTCGGTCATTGGAGCAGGGCTTCGATCTCGCGGGTCAGGTCCTGGGGTTTGGTGGCCGGGGCGAAACGCTTGACCAGCGCGCCGTCCTTGCCGATCAGGAACTTGGTGAAGTTCCACTTGATGCCCTGGGAACCCAATACCCCCGGCGCGCGTTTTTTCAACTGCACGAACAGTGGATGCGCCTCGGCGCCATTGACGTCGATCTTCTTGAACAGCGGAAAGCTGACGCCGTAGTTCAGCTCGCAGAACTCGGAAATCGCCCCTTCGTTGCCCGGCTCCTGCTTGCCGAACTGATTGCAGGGAAAGCCCAGCACCACCAGGCCCCGGTCCTTGTAGGTCTGCCACAGTTCTTCCAGGCCCTTGTACTGCGGGGTGAAACCGCACTTGCTCGCGGTGTTGACCACCAGCACGGCCTTGCCGGCGAAGTCGGCCAGGGTCTTTTGCTCACCCTTGATGGTGGTGCACGGAATGTTCAGCAATGTGTCACTCATGGCGCGGACTCCAGAAACGAAAGGTGCGACAAAAATAGCGTTCAATTAAATTGTGTGCAATTTAATTAGCCAAAAAGCGATTTCGAAAAATCGCCTTGGGCGCCCACTACGATCAGCGTGGAACCAGGTCCAGGCACACCGAGTTGATGCAGTAGCGCAGGCCGGTCGGCGGCGGACCGTCCGGAAATACATGCCCCAGGTGCGCATCGCATTTGGCGCAGACCACTTCGGTGCGGATCATGCCGTGGCTCAGGTCACGGATCTCGACCATGGCGCTCTCGCCGATCGGCTCGTAGAAGCTCGGCCAGCCACAACCGGAGTCGAATTTGGCCTTGGAGTCGAACAGTGGCGCATTGCAGCAGATGCAGTGATACACACCGTCGGTCTTGGTGGCGTTGTACTTGCCCGAGAACGGCCGTTCGGTGCCTTTGAGGCGGCAGACGTTGTACTGCTCCGGATCGAGCATGGCACGCCATTCTTCAAGGGTTTTTTCCAGCTTTTCCATGGTCCTTCCTCTGCAACTGAAAAAGCCCGATCTGTATCTTTTCCACGGATCGGGCGGCACGTATGATTGCGCCTCGTTAGACGCCAGTCTGGCAGCCGTGTTACACGGGTTCAAACGGATTTTGCCGCCGCGAACCCAGGCTTCAGGCCTGTGTGCAAACGCAGGATTCCCAGTACGGTAGCTCACTCACCGTCTGGATCGTTCATTTTCGGGAACACATCGCCATGCAGGTCAGCAAATCGAACAAGCTCGCCAACGTCTGTTATGACATTCGCGGCCCAGTGCTCAAGCACGCCAAACGCCTGGAAGAGGAAGGCCATCGCATCCTCAAGCTGAACATCGGCAACCCGGCGCCTTTTGGTTTCGAAGCGCCGGACGAAATTCTCCAGGACGTGATCCGCAACCTGCCGACCGCACAGGGCTACAGCGACTCCAAGGGCCTGTTCAGCGCCCGCAAGGCAGTCATGCAGTACTACCAGCAAAAGCAGGTGGAAGGCGTCGGCATCGAAGACATCTACCTGGGCAACGGCGTTTCCGAACTGATCGTCATGGCCATGCAGGCCCTGCTCAACAACGGTGACGAAGTGCTGGTACCGGCTCCGGACTACCCGCTGTGGACCGCGGCCGTGAGCCTGGCCGGCGGCAACCCGGTGCACTACCTGTGCGACGAGCAGGCCAACTGGTGGCCGGACATCGCCGACATCAAGGCCAAGATCACCCCGAACACCAAGGCCCTGGTGATCATCAACCCGAACAACCCGACCGGCGCGGTATACCCCAAGGAAGTGTTGCTGGAGATGCTCGAACTGGCGCGCCAGCACAACCTGGTGGTGTTCTCCGACGAGATCTACGACAAGATCCTCTACGATGACGCTGTGCACGTCTGCACCGCCTCCCTGGCGCCGGACCTGCTGTGCCTGACCTTCAACGGCCTGTCCAAGTCCTACCGGGTGGCCGGTTTCCGTTCCGGCTGGGTGGCCATTTCCGGTCCCAAGCACCACGCCCAGAGCTACATCGAAGGCATCGACATGCTGGCCAACATGCGCCTGTGCGCCAACGTGCCGAGCCAGCACGCCATCCAAACCGCGCTGGGCGGCTATCAGAGCATCAACGACCTGGTGCTGCCGCCGGGCCGCCTGCTGGAACAGCGCAACCGCACCTGGGAACTGCTCAACGACATCCCCGGCGTCAGCTGCGTCAAGCCCATGGGCGCACTGTACGCCTTCCCGAAAATCGACCCGAAAGTCTGCCCGATCCACAACGATGAGAAGTTCGTCCTGGACCTGCTGCTCTCGGAGAAACTGTTGGTGGTTCAGGGCACCGCCTTCAACTGGCCATGGCCGGACCACTTCCGTGTCGTGACATTGCCACGGGTCGATGACCTGGAACAGGCGATCGGCCGTATCGGCAGCTTCCTCAAGTCGTATCGCCAGTAAGCCTTGCGACGCAGTGCGACCGCCCCGGGTCGCACTGCGATTAATTCAGCAACACTTCTGTACTCCCTGCTGCGCCTACCCTTCTGTATCTTTGCCTTGCACCTCGTGCCCAGTGGTAACACGCCTCTGAAGCGCTGGTCAGCTTTCGGTGCCTTCCCCACCTGCGACAGAAAGCTCATGCAAGCGTCTAAAATCAGCCTGCAGGACACAGTTTGAAATAGTCACCCGGTTGAATAGGCCGGTGCCGCACCTTATATACCCCGCAGAACGCTACATCTTTAGCATGAGGAGATTTCTACAACCATGATGCGCATCCTGCTGTTCTTGGCCACTAACCTGGCGGTCGTGCTGATTGCCAGCATCACCCTGAGCCTTTTCGGCTTCAACGGGTTCATGGCGGCCAATGGGGTTGATCTCAACCTCAATCAGCTGCTGGTTTTCTGTGCGGTCTTTGGTTTCGCCGGTTCCCTGTTCTCGCTGTTCATCTCCAAGTGGATGGCGAAAATGAGCACCAGCACCCAGATCATTACCCAGCCTCGTACTCGTCATGAGCAATGGCTGCTGCAAACCGTCGAGCAACTGTCCCGCGAAGCCGGGATCAAGATGCCAGAAGTCGGTATTTTCCCGGCCTACGAGGCCAACGCCTTCGCCACCGGCTGGAACAAGAACGACGCACTGGTCGCGGTGAGCCAGGGCCTGCTCGAGCGCTTCTCGCCCGATGAAGTGAAAGCCGTGCTGGCCCACGAGATCGGTCACGTGGCCAACGGCGACATGGTTACCCTGGCGCTGATCCAGGGCGTGGTGAACACCTTCGTGATGTTCTTCGCGCGCATCATCGGCAACTTCGTCGACAAGGTGATTTTCAAGAACGAAGAAGGCCAGGGTATCGCCTACTACATCGCGACCATCTTCGCCGAACTGGTCCTGGGCATCCTGGCCAGCGCCATCGTCATGTGGTTCTCGCGCAAGCGCGAATTCCGTGCCGACGAAGCCGGCGCGCAACTGGCCGGTACCGCGGCAATGATCGGCGCCCTGCAACGCCTGCGCTCGGAACAGGGCCTGCCGGTGCACATGCCCGACACCCTGAATGCCTTCGGCATCAACGGTGGCCTCAAGCAAGGCCTGGCTCGCATGTTCATGAGCCACCCGCCGCTGGAAGAGCGTATCGACGCACTGAGTCGTCGTCGCGGATAATGCTGGCGCAACACAAAAAAGGGCGACCCAGGTCGCCCTTTTTTATTGCCTGTGGAAACCGGAACTCCGCGTGCCAGCAAGCGATAGACCCGCTCTTCGAGGCGGGTCACGCCGCCCTGGAGAAACTTCCAGCTCTCGCCAAGAATGTCCCGCTCCTCCTCGACCCGCAGCTGCCAGCGTTTACCGAGCAAGGCCTTGACCTCGTCATCGAGCACGGCGAAAGGTGGCCCCGCCATCAGCGCCTGGTCGTAATCCAGGGTGACCAGCAGCCCCTGGCAGCCCTGGGGCAGGATGGACTGCAGATGCGCCGCATACCGCTCGCGCATCTCCGGCGGCAAGGCGATCAACGCCGCCCGGTCGTACAACGCCTGGCAGTCGGCGACATCCGTGGCCTGCAGGGCAAAAAAGTCGCCGCACCAGAGCTGGATCGGACCGTACTCATAGACCTTGAACCCACTTCGAAGGCTGACCTGCGGCTGCAACTGCTGTTCGCTGAAAAAGTCCTGGATGGCCTTCTCCGACAACTCGATACCCAGCACCTGATGCCCCTGGCTGGCCAGCCAGCTCAGGTCCAGGCTCTTGCCGCACAGCGGCACCAGCACCCGCGAACCCGGCGCCAGCTCCAGTTGGGGCCAGTAGCGTTGCAGATAAGGATTAACCTCGGACAAATGGAAGCCGATCTGATTCTGTTCCCAGCGTTTGTGCCAAAACTCCGGCTGCATAAATCACCCTGAAATTCGATCAAAAACCACAAAAACTTATATTAGATTTAGATCAATGATCTGATTAAAGATGGTGCATCTTAACGCTCAGGACCTTATTCATGCTCCCTAGCCTGTTTATCTCCCACGGATCGCCGATGCTTGCCCTGGAACCCGGCGCCAGCGGCCCGGCCCTCGCCCGCCTGGCCGCCGAGCTGCCACGTCCCAAGACCATAGTGCTGGTATCGGCCCACTGGGAAAGCCAGGACCTGCGGGTCAGTAGCAACCCGCAACCGCAAACCTGGCATGACTTCGGTGGTTTCCCCGCGGCGCTGTTCGCCGTGCAATACCCGGCCCCCGGCCAGCCTGAACTGGCGGAACAGGTGGCGCAGCTGCTCAGGGCCGACGGCCTGCCGGCGCAGCTCGACGACCAGCGCCCGTTCGACCATGGGGTCTGGGTGCCGCTGTCGCTGATGTACCCACAGGCGGACATTCCGGTGGTCCAGGTTTCCCTGCCCAGCCGAATGGGCCCGGCCTTGCAGACTCAGGTCGGCCATGCCCTGTCCAGCCTGCGACAACAAGGGGTGCTATTGATCGGCTCGGGCAGCATTACCCACAACCTGCGCGAACTGGACTGGCACGCCGGCCCGGAAAGCGTCGAGCCCTGGGCCAAGGCTTTTCGCGACTGGATGATCGAGAAACTCGCCGCCAACGACGAAGCCGCGCTGCACGATTACCGTCGCCAGGCACCGAATGCCGTGCGCAGCCATCCCAGCGACGAACACCTGCTGCCGCTGTATTTCGCCAGAGGCGCCGGCGGCGACTTCAGCATCGCCCATCAAGGCTTCACCATGGGCGCGCTGGGCATGGATATCTATCGCTTCGGTTGATGCCACTGTCGGGCATGAAGCCTGGCGAGCCCTACCGGATCAAAACACCAGGCAAAAAAAATCCCCGCACCAGGCGGGGATTTTTTCGTTCAACCGATCAGCTCAACGCCGATCAGTCTTCGCGATAGCGACGCAGCTTCAGCTGCTTGCCGGCCACGCGAGTGTCCTTCAGTTTGGTCAGCAGACGCTCCAGACCTTCCTCCGGCAGCTCGACCAGGCTGAAGCTGTCACGCACCTGGATGCGACCGATGGCTTCGCGGGCCAGGCCGCCTTCGTTGAGGATGGCGCCCAGCAGGTTCTTGGCCGCGATACCGTCACGCGCGCCCAGCGCGGTACGGCAACGGGCACGACCTTCAGCCAGAGGCATCGGTGCACGACGCTCACGCTCGCCGCGATCAGGACGATCGCCAGAACGTTCAGGACGGTCGCCACGTGGCGCGCTATTCGGCACCAGTGGGCGTTCCTTCTCGATCGCTGCCAGGTTTAGCGCCTGACCGTTGGTGGCCTTGCGCAGCAGGGCCGCGGCCAGGGCACGCGGGCTGCAACCGATATCGGCGGTCAGGCGATCGAGCAGATCACCGTGGGTCGATTCAGCGTCAGCCACCAGCGGCGACAGGCTGTTGGTCAGCTTCTTGATGCGCGCATCGAGAACGGCTTGGGCGTCCGGCAGGCGAACCTCGGCCACCTTCTGACCGGTTACACGCTCGATCACTTGCAGCATGCGGCGCTCGCGTGGAGTCACCAGCAGCAGCGCACGACCTTCGCGACCGGCACGGCCGGTACGGCCGATACGGTGCACGTAGGATTCCGGGTCGTACGGCATGTCCACGTTGAATACGTGGGTGATGCGCGGTACGTCCAGGCCACGGGCGGCAACGTCGGTCGCCACAACGATGTCCAGGCGGCCATCCTTGAGGGAGTCGATCACGCGCTCACGCTGGTTCTGGGCGATGTCGCCGTTCAGCGCAGCGGCTTTGTAGCCTTTGGCTTCCAGGGCACTGGCCAGGTCCAGGGTCGCTTGCTTGGTGCGCACGAACATGATCAGGGCGTCGAAATCTTCCACTTCCAGCAGGCTGAGAACGGCAGAAGTCTTCTGGTCAGCGTGAACCAACAGGTGAGCCTGTTCGATCGCGGTGACGGTCTGGGTCTTGCTCTGAATCTTGACGTGTTTCGGGTCCTTCAGGTGACGCTCGGCGATCGCACGGATCGACTGCGGCAAGGTGGCCGAGAACAGTACAGTCTGGCGGGTTTCCGGCATGGCCTTGAAGATCACTTCCAGGTCATCCATGAAGCCCAGCTTGAGCATTTCGTCGGCTTCGTCGAGAACCAGGTGGTTCACGGTCGCCAGGACTTTTTCGTCGCGACGCAGGTGGTCGCACAGACGGCCCGGAGTGGCGACAACGATCTGTGCGCCATTACGGATTGCTTTCAGTTGTGGGCCCATCGGCGCGCCGCCGTAGACAGCCACAACAGTTACGCCCGGCATTTGCTTGGCGTAGGTTTCGAAAGCGGTTGCAACTTGCAGCGCCAACTCACGGGTTGGGGCCAGGATCAGAGCTTGCGGCTCGCGCTTGGACGGATCAATGCGGTGCAGGATAGGCAGGGCGAACGCGGCGGTCTTACCGGTACCGGTTTGCGCCTGGCCAATCATATCGTGACCGGCGAGGATGATCGGGATCGACTGCTGCTGAATGGCCGAAGGCTCTTCATAGCCGGTAGCGACTACTGCAGCGACAATATTGGGATGAAGTTCAAGAGCGGCGAAGCCGCCGATTTCCTGGGTCATGGGTCTGCCTCTAAGTGCATCCGCAAAGACCCATGCTCCAAAGCTGCGCATGCCGTGTAAGACTCAAGAGTCACCCTGGCAGCTTTGTCGGCGGGGATTTGCGAAAACGATTGAAAGAAATGAACGTCAAGGATAGTCCGCGCAGCGGACAAGCAGCCGAAGCTGACTTCGGGGAATTGCATCACCTAAACGAGGCCCGGTTAAAGGCCGGCGCGCACTATACCGGAATTACTCAAAAAAGGGAGTTTTTTTTATCGGAAAAACCCGCTGAATACCTAGTTGTCACAGGCTTTGCGGATAATCCGGCAAAGGTCTATTTTGCACAGGCCCACGCCTGTCGGGGGATGACGCTTAAACGGTTCATCTTGCCGGCCGATACCGTCGGTCCGAGACACTCTTTACCGTCCGAGGAAATGCCCCATGAGCCAGCCCAGTTGCAGTCGCGTCAGCCGTGAACAACGTGGTCATCTCTTCCTCATCGGCCTGGACCGGGTCGCCAAGCGCAACGCCTTCGACCTGCAGTTGCTCGATCAACTCAGCCTGGCCTATGGCGAGTTCGAGGCCTGTGCCGAAGCCCGCGTCGCCGTGGTGTTCGGCCATGGCGAGCACTTCACCGCGGGGCTGGACCTGGCCAATGTCGGAGCCAAGCTCGCCAAAGGCTGGCAAGCGCCGGCCGGCGGTTGCGATCCCTGGGGCGTCTTCGCCGGGCCACGGGTCAGCAAACCGGTAATAGTCGCGGTGCAGGGCTACTGCCTGACCATAGGCATCGAGCTGATGCTGGCGGCGGATATCAACCTGTGCGCCAGCAATACCCGCTTCGCCCAACTGGAAGTGCAACGCGGCATCTTTCCGTTCGGCGGCGCCACCCTGCGCCTGCATCAGATCGCCGGCTGGGGCAACGCCATGCGCTGGTTGCTCACCGGCGACGAATTCGACGCCCATGAAGCCCTGCGCCTGGGGCTGGTGCAGGAAGTCATGGCCAGCGAAGACCTGCTGCCCCGCGCCCTGGCTCTCGCCGAGCGGATCGCCAGCCAGGCGCCGCTGGGGGTTCAGGCGACCCTGATGTCGGCCCGACAAGCCCGGCTCGAAGGGGAAAGCGCGGCGGCGCAGGGGCTGCCGCCGCTGGTGAAGAAGCTATTGAACAGCGAGGACGCCAAGGAAGGTGTACGAGCGATGGTCGAGAAGCGGCCGGGGGTGTTCAAGGGGTGTTGAGCGGTCCGGACAGGTGACGAATGTGAGGCCTTATCGCGGGCAAGCCTCGCTCCTACAGATGCGCTCGGCCAACCGACTCAGGTCGCCGGCCGAATGCACTTGATCAACGACTGCAACGAATAGCCCAGGCGCGGCGCCAGCGCCTCGGCCCGGGCGCTCAGGCCGTCCATGTCCAGATCCTGGTCCAGGTCGGACGGCACGATCAGAATCACGTTGCCCTCCTTCACCGGCAGCTCCCAGTAATGCCGGTGGTAAAGCCCACGCAGCAAGGCCGCCCCCAGTGGCTTGCCATCGTCGGTGGCCCACTGGTTGATCACCAGCCAGCCGCCCGGGTTGAGGCGCTTCTGGCAGTTTTCCAGGAAGCCCCAGGCCAGGTGCCCGACGCCCGGTCCGACGTCGGTATACAGGTCGACGAAAATCAGGTCCGCCGACTCGGCGCTGTCCAGCAGTTCGAGCGCATCGCCGACCCGGATATAGAGACGCGGATCGTCATCCAGCCCCAGGTACTCGATGGCCAGGCGCGGTACGTCGGGGCGCAACTCGATGGCCTCGACATCTTCCAGCGGCAAGAACTTGAGGCAGGCCTGGGTCAGGGTGCCAGCGCCCAGGCCGAGAAACAGCGCACTCTCGGGCTGTTCATGGCAGAGCGCGCCGATCAGCATGGCCCGGGTGTAGTCGTACTCCAGCCAGCTCGGGTCGGCGGTAAACACGCAGCTCTGCTCGATGGCATCGCCAAATTCGAGGAAGCGGTAATCCGCCACTTCCAGTACCCGAATCATGCCGAACTCATCGTGCACTTCGGCGAGCAGGCGCTCGACGCGCTCCTCAGTCATCTCTTCTCCTAGCCGCGACGGGGCTCAACCTCGCCGTCGCGATAAACCGGCCGCTCGGCGCCGAGCGGGAAAGGCGCGATTGTCCGCGAACCAGCGGGAACAGGTCACGCACTAATTGCTGATAACATGCCTGTCCGACCTTAAAAAACACCCGAGTCCGTGATGAGCCAACCCTGGAGTCCTGACAGCTGGCGCGCCCTGCCGATCCAGCAACAACCCGCCTACCCCGACGCCGCACACCTGTTGCAGGTCGAGCAGGCCCTGGCCAGCTACCCGCCGCTGGTGTTTGCCGGCGAAGCCCGCGAGCTGCGCCGCCAGTTTGCCGAGGTGACCCAGGGCCGCGCCTTTCTGCTGCAGGGCGGCGATTGCGCCGAGAGCTTCGCCGAGTTCTCCGCGGCGAAGATCCGCGACACCTTCAAGGTCCTGCTGCAGATGGCGATCGTCATGACCTTCGCCGCCGGTTGCCCGGTGGTCAAGGTCGGGCGTATGGCCGGCCAGTTCGCCAAACCGCGCTCGGCCAATGACGAAACCATCAATGGCGTGACCCTGCCGGCGTACCGCGGCGATATCGTCAACGGCATCGGCTTTGACGCAAAAAGCCGGGTGCCGGACCCGGACCGCCTGCTGCAGTCCTACCACCAGGCCACCGCCACCCTGAACCTGCTGCGCGCCTTTGCCCAGGGCGGTTTTGCCGACCTGCACCAGGTGCACAAATGGAACCTGGACTTCATCGCCAACTCCGCCCTGGCCGAGAAGTACAGCCAGCTGGCCGACCGCATCGACGAAACCCTGGCCTTCATGCGCGCCTGCGGCATGGACAGCTCGCCGCAGTTGCGCGAGACCAGTTTCTTCACCGCCCACGAGGCGCTGCTGCTGAACTATGAAGAAGCCTTCGTCCGTCGCGACAGCCTGACCAACGACTATTACGACTGCTCGGCGCACATGCTGTGGATCGGCGATCGCACCCGCCAGCTCGACGGTGCCCACGTCGAATTCCTGCGCGGGGTGAATAACCCGATCGGGGTCAAGGTCGGCCCGAGCATGAACACTGAGGAGCTGATCCGCCTGATCGATATCCTCAACCCGGACAACGATCCGGGCCGCCTGAACCTGATCGTGCGCATGGGTGTGAACAAGGTCGGCGACCATCTGCCGCAGTTGATCCGCGCGGTGGAAAGCGAAGGCAAGAAGGTGCTGTGGAGCTCCGACCCGATGCATGGCAACACCATCAAGGCCAGCAGCGGTTACAAGACCCGGGATTTCGCGCAGATCCTCAATGAGGTGAAGCAGTTCTTCCAGGTCCACGAAGCCGAGGGCAGTTATGCCGGCGGTATCCACATCGAGATGACCGGGCAGAACGTCACCGAGTGCATCGGTGGCGCGCGGCCGATTACCGAAGATGCCTTGTCGGATCGCTACCACACCCATTGCGACCCACGGATGAACGCCGATCAGTCGCTGGAGCTGGCGTTCCTGATTGCCGAGACCTTGAAACAGGTCAAGCGTTGAACCTGTAGCGCTCGATCATCCAGGAAACGCTGCTGGATGATCGACGCGCTTCAAAGAAACCCTCGCAAGCGCTGGGCGCTGGCCCTCGGGCAATTGAGCTGGACGTCGGCCAGCCCCAACCAATTGGCCATATCCCGCAAGTTGCTCGCCAGCGCCTGCATGCCCTGCTCGTCCAGCCCCTGCTCTTCCTCATGTACGGCATGCACCGCCAGGCGTCCCTGCGCCCTTTCTGCCCGCAGGTCGACCCGGGCGGCGATCCGTTCGTGGTGCAGAAACGGCAACACGTAATAGCCATACACCCGCTTGTGCTGCGGCGTGTAGATCTCCAGCCGATAGCGGAAATCGAACAGGCGCTCGGTGCGGCTGCGCTCCCAGATCAGCGAATCGAAGGGAGAAAGCAAGGCACTGGCCGGCACGCTGCGCGGCACCTTCACCTGCGGCAGGCAATAGGCCGCTTGCTTCCAGCCTTCCACCTCGCAGGCCAGCAACTCGCCGCCTTCCAGCAACTCCGCCAGGCGTGCCCGGCTGTCTGCCGGTTCCAGGCGAAAGTAATCACGCAGATCCTTCTCGGTGGCCACGCCCAAGGCACTGGCGGCATGCAACAGCAAACCGCGCTGGGCGTCGGCCTCGCTGAGCTGCGAATGTTGCAGGATGCTCGAAGGAATCACCCGCTCCGGCAAGTCGTACAAACGCTCGAATCCACGCCGACCGGCGACCGTCACCTCACCGGCGGCGAACAGCCATTCCAGCGCGTGCTTCTCCGCGCTCCAGTCCCACCAGGGGCCGGCGCGTTCCTCGCGGGTAGACAGGCTGCCCGCGCCGAGGGCGCCCTGTTCCTCGACCGCGGCCAGGACCCGGCGGATAGTCGCCTGCTGCTCCTGGCCGAAACGCGCCAACTGCTGGTAGATCCCCTGCCCCTGGCTGGCCCGCTGCATGCGCCAGCGCATCAGCGGGTACAGCGACAGCGGCAGCAACGAGGCTTCGTGCCCCCAGTACTCGAACAACGTGCGTTGCCGGCCCTGGCTCCAGGCGGCCTGGTCCAGCAGTTGCGCGGGATAGTCGCCAAGGCGGGAAAACAGCGGCAGGTAGTGCGAGCGCACCAGGGCGTTGACCGAATCGATCTGCAGGATGCCCAGGCGCGCGATCAGGCGATTGACCTGTGCCGGCCTGATCGTCGCAGGCAGCGCCCGCCCGGAAAAACCTTGGGCGGCCAGCGCCAGACGCCGAGCTTGCTTGAGGGAAAAGGACAGTTCTGCGGGCATGGCAATCTCCTTGTCTGCCCGCAAACTACCTCAGTGAGAAGTGGCTTGTGTAGCGTTTTGACATTCACTTGTGCATCGGATCGTCCCAGAACGGCCGCACGGTCTCCCGTTCCACATCCGCGCGACTGAGGCCGATATCCTTCAGCGCTTCGTCACTCATGCCGGCCAGCATGATCCGTTCACGGTGCAGCTCATGCCAGCGGACAATCCTCTGCAGCAGATGCCGCACGGAAATGCCATGCCATGCAAATCGGTGAGCCAGTACAAAACCTTTTTGACCTTTCATCGTCTTGCCCTCCAGTGGGGATGGCTCAAGTCTCCACCCGGGGCTAAGATCAATCCAACGAATGTTTCTTATGCAATACATCTCGGAGTTTGATGAATTGTCCAGCTACCCAAGCATTGATACCGAGGTCCTGCGCACCTTCGTCGCCATCGCCGATCAGGGCGGTTTCACCAAGGCCGGGGAGCAGGTCAATCGCACCCAGTCCGCGGTGAGCATGCAGATGAAGCGGCTCGAGGAAGACGTGCTGCAACGCCAGTTGTTCCAGCGTGAGGGCCGGCAGGTGCGCCTGACCGCCGAGGGCCAGGTGCTGCTGGGTTACGCGCGGCGCATCCTGAAACTGCACAGCGAGGTGTTCAACACCCTGCGCGAGCCGCACATGGTCGGCACCGTGCGCATCGGTACGCCGGACGATTACGTGATGCGTTTTCTACCGGGGATCCTGTCGCGTTTTGCCCAGGCTTACCCTTTGATCCAGATCGAAGTGCATTGCGAGTCGTCCAAGCAATTGTTGCTGCGCCAGGACCTGGACCTGTCCATCGTCACACGCGAGCCGGGCAGCGAAATCGGCCAGTTGCTGCGCAAGGAGCGTTTCGTCTGGGCCGAGGCCCAGGGCTTCTGTCCCCACGAACAGACGCCGCTGCCCCTGGCGATGTTCAACAGCGATTGCTTCTGCAGACAGTGGGCCTGCAATGCGCTGGACGCCGCCGGGCGCGACTATCGCATTGCCTATAACAGCTCCAGCCTGGCCGCCCTGATGGCCGTGGTCAGCGCCGGCCTGGCGATCACCGCGCAACTGGAAAGCCTGATCACCCCGGACATGCGCATCCTGGGCGCCGCCGAAGACCTGCCCCTGCTGCCCGAAGCCAGCATCATGCTGGTGCGCAACCTCAACACGCCCTCGCCCATCACCGAATGCCTGGCCGAGCACATAGTCGAAGGCTTCAAACTTTAAAGGCGAGCATCACCGCACAGACCACCAGGAAACCGCAGAACAGCCCGCGCAGCATTCGTTCGGGCAGCGCGTGGGCGATTTTCACCCCCCAACTGATGCTCAGCAGACCACCCGCCGCCAGCGGCAGACCGATCATCCAGTCCACTTCCTGATGCACTCCGTAGGTCACCAGCGTTACCCCGGTGCTGGGCAAGGCCAGGGCCAGCGACAACCCCTGGGCGACCACCTGGGTGGTGCCGAACACGCTGGTCAGCACCGGCGTGGCAACCACCGCGCCACCGACCCCAAACAGCCCGCCCATGGCCCCGGAAGCGGCCCCCAGCACGCCGAGCCACGGCCAGGGGTAACGCATCTGCGCCGAAGCCGGGACATTGGCCAGGAACATGCGCAGCAGGTTGTAGGCCGACAAGGCCACCAGGAACGCGACGAAGCCGATCCGCATGACCTGGGCATCGATGCCCACCGCCCAGATCGAACCGAGCCAGGCAAAACAGAAACCCATCAAGGCCAATGGCAGCGCATGCCGCGCCTCGATCCGGTTGCGCTGGTGATAGCGCCACAACGCGAGCATCACGTTAGGGACCACCATCACCAATGCCGTGCCCTGGGCGATCTGCTGGTCCAACCCGAACAGCACACCCAGCACGGGAATCGCGATCAGGCCGCCACCGATCCCGAACAAGCCGCCCACCGTGCCCAGCGCCGCGCCCAACACCACATACATCGCTAAATCGATCACCGCCACTCTCCTCACCTCGGGCCTTGCATGCTACGCAGTCGGCTCTGGTGCGGAAACGCACAGCAACGCACAATGGCTTTGCCAATTTCGCACAGGCAAATGCCCGCCATGAACCCCAACGCCCTCACCGACCAGCTCGGCCTGTTTCTCGATGTCCTGGAAGCCGGGAGTTTTTCAGCCGCCGCGCGCCGGCATCCCTTGACCCCTTCGGCGGTGGCCCGGCGTATCGACAGCCTGGAAAACGCGGTCGGCAGCAAGCTGTTCATGCGCACCACCCACGCGGTGGTGGCGACGGCGGCTGGCCAGGCCTTCGCCGAACGCGCCCGGCGCATCGTCGCCGAACTGCAACTGGCCCGGGCGGAAGCCGTGTCCTTGAGCCATGCGCCGGAAGGCCTGATCCGCATCGACGCGCCCGCGGCGTTCGGCCGGCGACACCTGGCGCCGGCCATCGCCGATTTCCTGATGCTCTATCCGGGGCTGGATGTGCAGTTGCACCTGATCGACAGCTTCGTCGACATGCAGGGCTCGCACCTGGGCAAGGTCGACCTGGTGCTGCGCGCCGGGCAAAGGGTCGATACCCGCATGGTGGCGACCTCGCTGGCGAGCATCGTGCGCATCGCCTGTGCCAGCCCGGCCTACCTCAAGCTTCGCGGCACTCCGGTCCATCCCGCCGAGCTGAGCCAGCATGATGGCCTGGACTGGGACGGCCTGGCTCCGCTGTTCGCCTGGCGCTTCGAACTGGACGGGCAATTGCAGACTCACCGCCCACAACGCATCCGCCTGAGCGCCAACAATGCCGAGGCCCTGTTGTCCGGAGCCCTGGCCGGGCTGGGCATCGCCCACCTGCCGACCTGGCTGGCCAGCGAATACCTGTTGCGCGGGGAGCTATTGCCGCTGTTCTGCGAAACCGGCCTGCCCAAACCGGAAAGCGCCGGTATCTATGCCTTGCGCCTGGAACAGCACACCAACGCCCGCAGCCGTCTGTTGCTGGAATACCTGAAGACTCGCTTCAGCCCGATTCCGCCATGGGATCTGGCCCTGCAGAGCGCCATGGGCTGAGAGCCGGCGAGAATTATCTGGCGCATTAAAGATTCGCCCGCTAGATTCAGGGCGAGTATCGATCAAGGCCCGACCATGAACACCAAAGGCTCCACCCCGGAAAAATGCGACGATCTGCTGCTGGATAACCAGTTGTGCTTCGCCCTGCACTCGACTTCGCTGCTGATGACCAAAGTCTATAAACCGCTGCTGCAGGAGCTGGGCCTGACTTATCCCCAGTACCTGGCGATGATGGTGCTCTGGGAGCAGGACGGCCTGACCGTCGGCGAAATCAGCAGCCGCCTGCTGACCGATCCCGGTTCATTGACGCCCTTGCTCAAGCGCCTGGAGGCCGAGGGATTGCTGAGCCGTACCCGCAGCCGCGAAGACGAACGGGTGGTGATCATCGAGCTGACCGAGCAAGGCCGGGCCCTGTATGACCGGGCGCGCGGCGTTCCCCAATGCATCCTCGGCGCCAGCGGCCTGACCCTGGAACAGCTGCGCAAACTGCAGGCCGACCTGCTGAACCTGCGCGGCCATCTGCAAGACAGCCTTTAACCGCGCTCTCGCGAGCACGCCTGCCCCTCCTGCAGCAGCGCTTGCTCGCGATCCTCTCTATTTCGATGCCGCCAACAGCGTATCGACGAAAAAATTTCTCGATAAAAATATTATTTAAATCATTCGCTTAGCTAAAAGATATGGGCTTCTGGCAAGCATTTCCGAGTTTTTTTCAAAAAATTGTCTTGCGCACTAAATATTTGAGCGATACATTTATTTCGCACTTACTTAGCGCGCAAACATTTAGCGCAAAACTTCGAAACCCAAGAGGCTCACACCATGCAAACTCTCTATACCGCAGTCGCAACCGCAACCGGTGGCCGTGATGGTCGCGCCGTCTCCAGCGACAACATCCTCGACGTCAAACTCTCCACCCCCAAAGAACTCGGTGGTGCCGGCGGCCAGGCGACCAACCCTGAACAACTCTTCGCCGCCGGCTACTCCGCCTGCTTTATCGGCGCCCTGAAATTCGTCGCCAGCCAGAGCAAACGCAAGATCCCGGACAACGCCTCGATCACCGCCCATGTCGGCATCGGCCAGATTCCTGGCGGCTTCGGCCTGGACATCGACCTGCACATCAGCCTGCCAGGTCTTGAACAGAGCGATGCGCAATCCCTGGTCGAAGCGGCTCACCAGGTCTGCCCTTACTCCAACGCCACCCGCGGCAACGTCGACGTACGTCTGCACGTGACTGTCTAACCCAACTGCGCACCAGCGCCCGCACCGCCCAGGAGACGAACATGAACACTTTCAGCAAGGTCTTGACCGGTAGCCTTCTCGCCCTGTCCATCAACACGGCCTTCGCCGAAGGCGGGGTCGAACACAACACCCAGGCGTTCCTCGACGCCTTGAACGCCGGCAGCGGCAAGCCGATGGAACAGATGACGCCAAAAGAGGCCCGGGCCGTGCTGGTCGGTGCCCAGGCCGGGGTCAAGCTGACGCTGCCCAAGGCGGATGTCAGCCAGAAGACCATCAAGGTCGACGGCCAAGACATCAGCCTGACCATCGTCAGGCCGGCCGGGGTGAAAGGCACGTTGCCGGTGTTTATGTTTTTCCACGGCGGCGGCTGGGTGCTGGGCGACTTCCCGACCCATGAACGGCTGGTGCGGGACCTGGTGGTGGGCTCCGGGGCGGCGGCGGTGTTCGTCAATTACACGCCGTCTCCGGAAGCTCATTACCCGGTGGCGATCAATCAGGCTTACGCGGCAACCAAGTGGGTGGCCGAGCATGGCCAGGAAATCAACGTCGACGGCAAGCGCCTGGCGGTTGCCGGCAACAGCGTCGGCGGCAACATGGCGGCCGTGGTCAGCCTGATGGCCAAGGACAAGGGCACGCCGGCGATTCGGTTCCAGCTACTGCTGTGGCCGGTGACCGACGCGAATTTCGAGACGGCGTCGTACAACCAGTATGCCGAGGGGCACTTCCTCAGCAAAAACATGATGAAGTGGTTCTGGGACAACTACACCACCGACGCCCGGCAGCGTAACGAGATCTACGCCTCGCCGCTGCGCGCCACCAGCGCCCAGCTCAAGGGCCTGCCGCCCGCGCTGATCCAGACGGCCGGTGCCGATGTGCTGCGCGACGAAGGCGAAGCCTATGCCCGCAAGCTGGACGAAGCCGGCGTGACCGTGACCTCGGTGCGCTACAACGGGATGATCCATGACTATGGCCTGCTCAACGTGGTCAGCCAGGTACCCGCAGTGCGCTCGGCGCTGCTGCAGGCCAGTGAAGAGCTCAAGCAACACCTGAAGTAAGGCTGTCACTGATCTTCGGCCACAAAAAAGCCCGACTCGATGGTCGGGCTTTTCCGTACGCGAGAATTCAAGCAGAAGCTTAAACCTTGGCGCGGCCTTTGTAGGAACCGCCTTCGCGAGTATCGATCTCGATCATGTCGCCGATTTCGATAAAGTCAGCAACCGACAGCTCGGTACCGTTCTTCAGTTTGGCAGGCTTCATCACCTTGCCCGAAGTGTCGCCGCGAGCGGAACCTTCGGTGTAGTCAACCTGGCGCACGATGGTGGTCGGCAGGTCAACGGAAACCAGACGGTCTTCGAAGAACACGGCTTCGCAAACGTCGGTCATGCCTTCTTCGATGAACGGCAGAACGGCTTCGATGTCTTCGGCGTTCAGCTCGTACATGGTGTAGTCGGTGGTGTCCATGAACGTGTAGGTGTCACCGCTGATGAACGACAGGGTCGCTTCTTTGCGATCCAGGATCACGTCGTCCAGTTTGTCGTCCGCACCGTAAACGGTTTCGGTCTTGTAACCGGTCAGCAGGTTCTTCAGTTTGGTCTTCATGATCGCGCTGTTACGACCGGACTTGGTGAATTCAGCTTTCTGAACCAGCCAAGGATCGTTGTCGATACGGATCACGGTACCGGGTTTGAGTTCTTTACCAGTTTTCATTGCGAATATCCGAATTTGGATGGGATTTACAAAAATCTAGGCCGCGTATCATATCCAATTTAGGTAAAACTGCACCAGCGCCGCAGCAAGATCGGGCTGTGAGCCCTGTACCAGACACCACTTTTCGGCGTGAGCGGTCACTTCCGGCCAGTGTTCCAGCAGTTTTTTCCAGGCCTGTGCCATCTCGCCCCCGGCATTCCAGGCCCGCCACAGGTCGATCAGCGCCGCCTTGGCCTCTGGCGACAGCCCCTGTGTATAAAGCTCGAGAAAGGCATCGAGCTTGTCCAGGTGGATGTCTTCGTCCTGTTGATAAATGTGCCAGAGCATCGGCCGGCCGGCCCACTGTGCGCGCACGAACGAGTCCTCGCCGCGTACCGCGTTGAAATCGCAGGCCCACAGGAGCTGGTCGTATTCCTCCTGTCGGACGAATGGCAGCACCTGCACCGTCAACGCCCCACGGACCTGCACCGCACCCGCCGCCAGTGCCTCGACACCCAGCCAGTGTTGCACGTCACCAAGGATCCGACCTTCGGGAACCAGCAGATGGGTAGCCCGCGAGTCGGCAGCCAGCGCGTCCAGCCAACTGGCCAGACCGGCGTTCTCATAGGCGAATAGCGACATCAGGCGGGCGTCGGGTGCGGCAAAGACGCCCAGTCCTTCAAGGAAATGTTGCCGAGCCCGCGGATCCTGCTGAAACGCCCTGCGTCGCTCCAACAACCCCGCCTCGCGCAGCAAGCCACCGGTGCCGGCCTGAAAGCCAGGGAAAAAGAAGTACTTCTGCACGCCCTTGAACTTCACCGAGGGCAGACCGTGGCAGCCGGTCACCCAGGCTTCGGCGCTGAGGTAATCGAGGTTCAGCCACAAAGGGGTATGTTCCCGTTCGGCCATCGCCTCCATATAAGCCGGTGGCAACTGGCAGGCAAAGGCTGCGATCACCACATCCGCAGCCGCCACCGGCGACCACTCGGCCGGCCAGTGACGCACATCGACGCCCTCCTGCCATTGCTGAGGCAAGGCGACATCGATCGGTGGACACAAACGCTCGAAGGCCCGCAGGTCATCCACCCACAGCCGCACCGCGCACTGATGCTCGGCCACCAGTTGCCGGGCCAGCCGCCAGGTCACGCCGATATCGCCGTAGTTATCGACGACGCTGCAGAAAATATCCCAGGAGGCTTTCATTCCGGGCTCCGTTTGGCAAAAGCGCCGATTGTCCGCATAAATCGCCACAGACAGAAGAGCCAATGCCGATAATCTTCGTGCGACAATCACGGCTTGCCGACACCGCCTGCCAGGAGGCTGCCATGCCCTATCGCCCGACACCCCGTCGATCATTACGTATCAGCGTAAACGCACTTCAGCTCAGCAGCAGTATTGCCCTGGGATTGTGGCTGGGTTTTCTGGCAATCGCCCTGACCTGCTGGCTGGCCTGGCGTTTTCTGTTCGACCAGCAATTGGCGCCCGTCGCCCAGGCCGTGCAACAGCTGACAAAACCGCCCAGCACAGAGTCGGCCGCCTCCAACCGCATGTTCGAGCAATACCAGGAAAACCTGCGCAAGAACGAACAACAGCAGGCACTGGATAATGCACGCAGCAACCTGCGCAACCAGTCCAACCCGAAATGCCAGTTCTGGTTGCAACAGGACCAGACGGCGCCGAGCGAAAAGAGCCGGGCCAACGTCCTGCAATTCTGCGATTGAGCCTGAACCTGACCATGCACAAGCCTACTGTCCACCAACTGATTCTCGACAAGCTCCGCGGCGATCTGGAGATCGCCCAGCGTGCGGCGCAGACCGCCTATGAGGCGGCGACCCACGAGGAGAACATTGCCGAAAACAAGTACGACACCCTGGGGCTGGAGGCGTCCTATCTCGCCGCCGGCCAGGCCAGGCGCGTCGAGGAAATCCGGCAGGCGCTGGCGCTCTGCCAGAACCTGACCCTGCGCCCGTACGACGAGCAGGTTGGTATCCAGGTCGGCGCGCTGCTGGGCCTCGAAGACGAAAACGGCCACGAACAATGGCTGTTCCTGGCGCCGGATGGGGCGGGGCTGAAGGTCGAGGTGGTGGGGCAACCGGTGACCGTCATCACCCCTCGTTCACCGCTGGGCAAAGGCCTGCTGGGCAAGTTCGAGGGGGATGAGCTGGAGATCGTCGTCGCGGGCGCTCGGCAACAGTTCGCGGTCACCGAGGTCAAGTGAGCCCGACGACTTAGTGGACAGGCAGTTCGACGCCGTCGAACAGCTCTTCGAGCTCCTGCTTGTTGTGGCACTGAATGGCCTTGGCCATCACTTCGCGCGTCAGGTGCGGCGCGAACTTCTCGATGAAGTCGCACATGAAGCCACGCAGGAAAGTGCCACGGCGGAAACCGATCTTGGTGATGCTCGACTCGAACAGCTCGCTGGCATCCAGTACCACCAGGTCACTATCAAGCTTGGTATCGACCGCCATCTTGGCGACGATGCCCACACCCAGGCCCAGGCGTACGTAAGTCTTGATCACGTCGGCGTCGGCGGCGGTGAACACCACCTTCGGCGTCAGACCGCGATGGCTGAAGGCTTCGTCGAGCTTGGAACGGCCGGTGAAACCGAACACGTAAGTCACGATCGGGTATTCGGCGAGGGTTTCCAGGGTCAGCTTCGGCAACTTGGTCAGCGGGTGGCCCTGCGGTACCACCACGCAACGGTTCCAGCGGTAGCACGGCATCATCACCAGGTCACCGAACAGCTCCAGCGCTTCGGTGGCGATGGCGAAGTCGACGGTGCCATCGGCGGCCATTTCGGCGATCTGCATCGGCGAACCCTGATGCATGTGCAACGCCACATCCGGGTACTGCTTGATGAAGCTGCTGATCACCGGCGGCAAGGCATAACGGGCCTGGGTGTGGGTGGTGGCGATCGACAGGGTGCCCTTCTTCTCGTTGGAGAATTCCTGGGCGATCTGCTTGATGCTTTCGACCTTGCGCAGGATCTCGCCAGCGGTAGTGATGATGCGTTCGCCAGCCGGGGTGACGCGAGTCAGGTGCTTGCCGCTACGAGCGAATACCTCGACCCCCAGCTCGTCCTCGAGCAGGCGAATCTGCTTGCTGATACCCGGTTGCGACGTATAAAGGCTTTGGGCTGTAGCAGAGACGTTGAGGTCGTGGTGCGCCACTTCCCAGATGTAGCGCAATTGTTGAAGCTTCATATGAATCCCTCAAAGCAGGTAGACGCCACGGGCATCAGCGACGGTATATAACTATATTAATGGTTCGAAGAATAAATCTAGAACTTTTCTTAAGAAAATTCCAATAGCCGCGTCAGATATCTCCGAACCGTCGACGCTGCACCAAGGGCACCAGGTAAACCGGAACCTTGGCCAGTTGCAGTACCCTGGCGGCCGTCCTGCCCAATGGGGTTTCACCACCCGCCCCATGGCTGTGACTTCCTACGATCAACAAATCCACAGAGAGTTTCGACGCCTGTTCGAGAATGACTTGCGAGGGGTCCCCCTGAAAGACCCGGACCGACTGAATCAGCGCGAGATCCTGCATGCCCTCCCCCAACTCTTCGCGAAAGCTGTCGAGTACCCGTTGCTCGATATTCGCCATCACCGTGCTCAGACCCTGACTGTGAAACTCATTCAGGGCCTGCTCGTCGAGATAACTCTGCAACACCGATTCGGCAAACAGCCCCATGGGCTCCACCGCATGAACCACGTGCAAGTCGGCATTGAATGTTCGAGCCAGCTCCAGGGCATGTTGCATCACATAGGGCGCATACAGACCGAGGTCAGTGGCATACAGCATCGAACGAATCATATGACCTCCTCGACTGCCAATATGGCGGAGATTGATTCAGCTTAGCAGTGCCAAGGCGACTACGACGTCCCGCGCAAGCCCGTGAACATTGAGCTAAACCTTGGTTTCGTTGCTGATGCCATGGGGTACATGGCCGGTGGCGACCACTTCGCGAGCCAGTTCGCAATGGCCCGCCTGATCGTCGAAGAACACATCGGCGGCGAAGGCTTCGAGAAAGGCAGCCTTCTCCAGACCGCCCAGGAACAACGATTCGTCCAGGCGAATATCCCATTCGCGCAAGGTCCGAATAACCCGCTCATGGGCCGGTGCCGAACGTGCCGTCACCAAGGCGGTACGGATCGGACAATCATCGTCGGGGAACTCGCGCTGCAGCAGATTGAGCGCGGCGAGGAAGCCTTTGAACGGCCCCCCGCGCAACGGCTCGCGGGCGGACTCGCGCTCCTTGGCCTGGAAGGCTTCCAGGCCACCGAGTTGATAGACCCGCTCCGACTCATCGGAAAACAGCACGGCGTCGCCGTCGAAGGCGATCCGCAGTTCCGCGCTGGCGGCGCGCCGGGCGCCACCGGAAAGAATGGTCGCCGCGGCGAACCCGGCGTCCAGTGCACTACGCACATCTTCGGCGTGGGTGGAAAGAAACAGGTCGCAGCCGAAAGCCGCGAGATAGGGATAAGGGCTACGGCCACCGACAAAAGCGGCCCGGGAAATATCCAGGCCGTAATGCTGGATCGAGTTGAAGACCCGCAGCCCCGTGTCGGCACTGTTACGCGACACCAGCACCACCTCGACCCGCGCCCGGCCGAGGCTGGCATTGAGGCTCAAGAGTTTTTTCACCAGGGGAAAAGCATCGCCCGGTTCGAGGGATTCCTCCTCGTGATCGATCTGATACTTGCGGTAGGCCTCGACCCCCTCGGCCAGATAGACCTTATGGCTTTCGCTGAGATCGAACAGGGCCCGTGACGAAATCGCCACCACCAGTTTACCGCCCAAGCCCTTTGCCATATCGCTTCCCCCCGATGCTGCGATCAAACGTTATGCCGGTCGATAAAACTCAACGCCCGATACAAGGCTTCCATTTTCGGCAGTCCGCATCCCGCTGCCCTGGCCGCGGCCAATGGCGCGGCGTAGATGGCCGACAACTCCAGCGCTCGCTTGTGCCGGTAGTCGTGGTACATGCTCGGCCAATAGTCCGGCATGCTTTCGGTCACCTTGAACAAGTGCTCAGCATAGCCGTCCGGCATGCTGTGACCACAGGCCAGGGCGCCTTGCACCACTTCACGCATCAAGGCCTGAATCAGCTCGCGGCTGTCGGCATCGGCCATCAGCGGCGTGGTGCTGGCGTTGAGCAATACCGACAATCCGTTGTACGGCACGTTCCACACCAGTTTCTGCCAGCGCGCCTGCTGCAGGTTGGCCATGGCCTGGGAATCAATACTGGCCTTGCGGAATAGCGCGGCGCCCTCTTCCACTATTGCCTGGCGCTGCGATTCGTCCTGCGCGGCCGGGCCACTGTGATACCCCAGGTTCACCGCGCCCAGCGCCTGATGCTCGATCACCCCGGGCCCGGCACGGTGCACGCAGATAAAACACAGGCCGCCCAACAGATGCAGCGAGTCGGGAAGCAGGTCGCGCAAGCCGTCCTCCACATCCAGGCCATTCTGCAGTAACAGCACCTTGGCGCCGGGAGCCGCCGCACAAAGAATCGCCGGAGCCAACTCGGCGTTGCTGGTGGTCTTGGCTCCCACCAGCAGCCAATCGCAGGGCGGCATGTCTTCGGCACTGGCATAGGCCTGGACCGGGTTCAGGGTCAGCTCACCATGCACCGCGCTATGCAGTTGCAAACCCCGCTCGGTGACCGCGGCGAATTCGCTGCGCAGCAGGAAATGCACATCCAGGCCGGCTCGCGCCAGCAGCATCCCGTAGAAACCACCGATCGCTCCGGTACCGATAATGCCGATTCGCGGCGTGTGGACTGCTTCCATCAAGGCAACTCCTCTGGAATTCGATTCAGCGCCTGTGCCAGTCGCTCGCCGAGCTCGCCAGGTGTCAGGCGCGACTGCAAGGCCCCATAAAACTCACCGTCGCGCACCACGAACAGTGCCGGCAAGTGAAACACCTGATAACGCTCGACCGCGCCGCCATTGTTTCCCGCATCGATCCAGCACAACCGCTCGATCGGCAGATCGAAGCCGGGCAACTGCTGCCGGGCCCAGCGACAACTGGCGCAGCCGACGCTGGTGAATATCACCAGCGAAACACCGCTCATCGCCAACAGCCGCTGATCGATATCGAAATCAGTCAGCTCCAATTCGACCACTATACTGGGGGAAACAATGTCACATAGCCGACACTCGGAGTCCGCGTTCATGGGACGTTTCATTCCTCATCCTGACGATGTTCCGGTTGAGTTGACCTTACGCAAGCACGCATGCATTTCGCGTCAACGGTTGCACACTATCAGCCTCGGCGGCATGGCTTGCAATTATCACCGCGCCTGGCGCCGCGGCACTGCACTGGAAATCTGCATGCCCACTCTGGGTGAAAACGCCCGCTACAACGGCTATGTGGCCTGGTGCCTGCGACGCAAGCGTGGCTACCTGGTGGGGATCGCCTTCATCGACGAACAGACCCTGTTCCGTGCCCGAATGAGTGAGCAGGTGTGCCAGATCGCCCACTACTGCCACCTGCATGAGCCCCAGGCAGAGCAGCGACAGATCGAAACCCTGGCCCAGCAATGGGTCGAACAGCACGCCGCCGAGTTCTCCCACGACCGGGTTCATCAGGCTTTTATGCAGCCAGCGCTGGATTAAACCCGCCTCTGCCCATTGTCGAGCCCCGGTGTAACGCGCTAAGGTTCGGCTCCCCGACGCGCTTAAATCCGCTGTGCACCGCCGCGCGGGGATCGCTGGCGGCCGGCACCCGTGACCTGACGAGTAACACGATGGCTGATTTACCGATCAACGACCTTAACGTCGCCTCCAACGAAACCCTGATCACTCCCGACCAGCTCAAGCGCGACATTCCGCTGAGCGACGCCGCCCTGCGCACCGTGACCAAGGGTCGCGAAGTGATCCGCAATATTCTCGACGGCACCGACCACCGTCTGTTCGTCGTCATCGGCCCTTGCTCGATCCACGACATCAAGGCTGCCCACGAGTATGCCGAGCGCCTGAAAGTCCTGGCCGCCGAAGTCTCCGACACCCTTTACCTGGTGATGCGCGTGTACTTCGAGAAACCACGGACCACCGTTGGCTGGAAAGGCTTGATCAACGACCCGTACCTGGACGACTCGTTCAAGATCCAGGACGGTCTGCACATCGGTCGCCAGCTGCTGCTGGACCTGGCCGAGATGGGCCTGCCGACCGCCACCGAAGCGCTGGACCCGATCTCCCCGCAATACCTGCAGGACCTGATCAGCTGGTCGGCGATCGGTGCGCGTACCACCGAATCCCAGACCCACCGCGAGATGGCTTCCGGCCTATCTTCGGCAGTAGGTTTCAAGAACGGCACCGACGGCGGCCTGACCGTTGCCATCAATGCCCTGCAATCGGTTTCCAGCCCTCACCGTTTCCTCGGCATCAACCAGGAAGGTGGCGTATCCATCGTCACCACCAAGGGCAATGCCTACGGTCACGTGGTTCTGCGCGGTGGCAATGGCAAGCCGAACTATGACTCGGTCAGTGTCGCCCTCTGCGAGCAGGCGCTGAACAAGGCGAAGATCAAGCCGAACATCATGGTCGACTGCAGCCACGCCAACTCCAACAAGGATCCGGCCTTGCAGCCACTGGTAATGGAGAACGTGGCCAACCAGATTCTCGAAGGCAACCAGTCGATCATCGGTCTGATGGTCGAAAGCCATCTGAACTGGGGCTGCCAGGCCATTCCCAAGGACCTGGCCGAACTGCAATACGGCGTGTCGATCACCGATGCCTGCATCGATTGGGAAAGCACCGAGAAAACCTTGCGCAGCATGCACGCCAAGCTCAAGGACGTCCTGCCTAAACGGGTTCGCACCTGATCCCGTATCGCAGACACAAAAACGCCGGGCCAAGCCCGGCGTTTTTTTTGGTGTCCCCGCTCAGAGTTTCGCGGCGTGGCGCTGATGGCGCTCCATGTAGCGCTCCACATATGAGCACGACGGAATCACCGTGTACCCCATGCGATCAGCATATTCCAACGCCTGCTCGGTCAGTGCCGCAGCAATACCACGGCCGCGCAGCGCGTTAGGCACGAACGTCCGATAAATATCCAGGGTCTGCTTACCCAGGTCCATATAGGTCAGGTAGGCACGATGACCGTCCACATTGGTCTCGAATTGATGACCAGCCTGGTCATGGTGGATGGACAACGCCTCGCTCATCACTACTCCTCGCGGGTCTTGGATTCTGACCCCTACCTTACCGATGTTTTTCCGGCGAAGGAACAACTACGCCACCCCGTGCCTGTCTGGACACCGAGCAGAGCTTGCCGCTCTCGCATGACCGAGCACGTTTCAAATAGTAGGCACCATTGGCACCAATGCTCAAGGGACGCTTGCATTCAAGCTACCGGCATCAGGCCAGTTTAGTGTCGATGCTTCCCCCGGACCTGTTCCCGGATACATGCAAAGCACTCGATCCAACCACCTGATGATCAACAACCTGAACATCGCCGGATGTTGAGATTTAAGACGAGCCCACCCATTTAAAGTCACCTCAACATGGACAAAGATGCGTGAGGCGCCCCACAGATTCTGAACAAAAGTGTAGACGAATCGATATAGATAGACTTTAGCCTACACTCCGCGAGCGCCATGCAAAGGGACTCTGCGGCAGATGCGCTTAACAAGCGCAAGCTCCCAACAGGGTGACAAGGTTGCGTATTTTTTATACAGATCGATAAAAAGTTGCTCGAAAAAGATTCAACGCCTAGAATTTTTTTTGCTTCTTGCGCTACGTCAGTTTACTTACTACAAGTAATGGGTAGTATGTACGCCGGCCATTTCATCACTCGGATGAGATAGCTACTTAATAGAAAGTCCTTGAAGGGGAACACGATGAACAACGTTCTGAAATTCTCTGCTCTGGCTCTGGCCGCAGTTCTGGCTACCGGTTGCAGCAGCGTATCCAAAGAAACCGAAGCTCGTCTGACTGCAACTGAAGACGCAGCAGCTCGTGCCCAGGCTCGTGCAGACGAAGCCTACCGTAAAGCTGATGAAGCTCTGGCTGCTGCTCAAAAAGCACAACAGACTGCTGACGAAGCTAACGAGCGCGCTCTGCGTATGCTGGAAAAAGCTAGCCGCAAGTAATAATCCCTCGGGATTGTTATCGAGCCGACCCATTTATTGGGTCGGCTTTTTTATTGCCCGGATTTTCTTGTGGCAATAAAAAACCCGTCGACACCCTGAAGCATCGACGGGTTGCTGTTCCAGCCGTTACTGCTGCATATCGATAGGCACCGCCGATACCACCGGTGCATTGGTCGGTATGGCGATCTCTACTGGCAAACCATCTTCGGCCGCCACCACGTCGCGCACTACATCCCAATTCATCCGCAGGTTATTGGCCAGGTCTTCACGCTTGAGCAAGGCGTTGATCACCGCGGTGTGTTTGTCCACGACCGACGGATTGCCCTTGTCATCGAGCGGCGTATGAGCCTCCAGATAAACTTTGCCAGCGCTGATACCGAACTTGTACGGATCGTTGAGGATGCGCACCGATGTCCCCACCGGCACCATGCTGGCCATTTCCAGGACGTTGTTGTTGAACATCCGGAAGCAGCCGTGGCTGGTTCGCATGCCGATACCGAACTTCTTGTTCGAACCGTGGATCAGGTAGCCCGGCGTGCCCAGGGTAAACTTGAATGGTCCCAACGGGTTGTCCGGCCCCGCCGGCACCACGTTCGGCAGTGGGTCACCGTCAGCCGCGTGCTCGGCCTTGATCGAGGCAGGCGGCGTCCAGGTCGGATTCGGAGTCTTGGCGACGATGCTGGTATGGGCGATCGGCGACCCCCAACCTTCCCGGCCGATACCCAGGGGGAAGGTGTACACCACGTTCCGCCCTTTCGGGTAGTAGTAGAGGCGATATTCGGCGAGGTTGATCACGATGCCTTCACGAGGTCCCGGCGGCAGGATGAAGCGCGTCGGCAACACCACTTCGGTGCCTGCGCCCGGCAACCAGGGATCGACTCCCGGGTTGGCCGCGACCATCTCGTAATAGCCCAGGTCGTAGGTCGTGCCCAGGTCGGCAAAGGTGTCTTCGTACTTGGCCTTGATCACCTGTACCTGACCGACGATATCTTCGCCCGGTGGAGGTAGAGGCAGTTCCAATGCGGCAACGGGGCCAGCCACACAGAAGGCGGCAAGCGTCAGGCAACGGGTGACGACAGGAAAGCGCGGCAACATCCGGAAAATCCTTCGCATGATCAACGAGTAAAAAAGTGATTGTACACCCGCCCCCGTGGCTGCGGGAGCGACAGCTGCATCAACGCAAGAAGGGGGCCGGGCGAGAACTTGCTGCCTTACAGTTCGAAACGCAACTCTGGCCAGATCGGCGGCGTGCCGCGCTTTTGCGATTCGAGGATTGCCCGGCACAACGGACACAGGCGCTGGTCCTGGAAAATGGTCCGGTCGACACTCGACCAGCGCGGTTGCGCAGGCAGCAAGGTGCCGCACAACGTGCGATCGGCTGAGCCGCCCAACTCCAGCTGACGCGTCACCAGATGCACCCGGACTTCCTGGCAGGCGAACAGGTCGAGCTGTTCGTCAGGCTCGATCAGTTGGTAGGCAAACAGGGACCAGGCGGGACGCGGCATCGGGGGCTCCAAATCGGGGGCGCCACATTAGCCGAAACACTGCCGGTAGAAAAGCGTCAAAGCAGCGGTTTTAGCGTCGGCCAGACATTTTCCAGCAACTTGCCCTGAGCAGCGACCGCGGGGTGGATGCCATCGGCCTGCATCAGCTCGGGATTACCGCCGACCCCTTCCAGAAAAAACGGCACCAGCGCCACGTTTTTTTCATTCGCGAGCTTGCTGTACACCTCGGCAAACGCCTGGGTGTAGCGCACGCCGTAATTGGGTGGCAGCTGCATGCCAAGCAACAGCACCTTGGCACCACTGGCCTTGGAGCTGTCGATCATCGAAGCAAGATTTTGTTGCAATTGCGTGGGCAGTTGCCCGCGCAGGCCATCGTTGCCGCCCAATTCGAGAATCACCAGCTCCGGCTTGTGCTCTGCAAGCAGCGCCGGCAGCCGCGCCTGGCCACCTGCACTGGTGTCGCCGCTGATGGAAGCATTGACCACCTTATCGTCGAAACCTTCGCTCTTGAGCCGCTGCTCGAGCAATGCCACCCACCCCTGCCGGGTATCCAGGCCGAAAGCCGCGCTGATACTATCGCCAACGATCAGGACTGTACCCGCCGCTGCGTTCTGGGCCATGCACATCAAGGCCAGGCCAGCACTCAAAAACCACACACGCATCGGATTCTCCATGGGCGCAAGCATTCTCACTGCGCGGAACCTTAGCAAAGTGGTTCCCAGCGCGGAAGGTGAACTGACCATCCTGCACGAACTCAGCCTGGAACTGAACAAAGGCGACAGCCTGGCCATCGTCGGCAGTTCCGGCTCCGGAAAATCCACCCTGCTCGGCCTGCTGGCCGGGCTCGACCTGCCCAGCAGCGGTGAGGTCACCCTGGCCGGCCGCAGCCTCGGCACATTGGACGAAGACCAGCGCGCCCGAATCCGCGCCGAGCATGTGGGCTTCGTCTTCCAGTCGTTCCAACTGCTCGACAGCCTCAATGCCCTGGAGAACGTGATGTTGCCCCTGGAGCTGGATGGCCGCCGTGATGCCCGCGAGCGTGCGACCGAACTGCTCCAGCGCGTCGGGCTCGGGCAACGCCTGAGCCACTCGCCTCGCCAGCTCTCCGGTGGCGAACAACAGCGGGTAGCCATCGCCCGCGCCTTCGCCGCCGAGCCTGACGTGCTGTTCGCCGACGAGCCGACCGGCAACCTCGACAGCCACACCGGTGAGCGCATCAGCGACCTGCTGTTCGATCTGAACAAGGAAAGCGGCACGACGCTGGTCCTGGTCACTCACGATGAACGCCTGGCCCATCGTTGCCGGCGCCTGATCCGCCTTGAAGCCGGCCTGCTGGTCGCCCCCCTGGAGCCTTGATGGCACGCCTGCCGCTGTTGCGCCTGTTCAGCCTTGCCGTTCGCCAACTTCTGCGCGACGCCCGCGCCGGAGAACTGCGGGTATTGTTCTTCGCCCTGGTAGTGGCGGTAGCCGCCAGCACTGCCATCGGCTATTTCGGCGCGCGCCTCAACGGCGCGATGCTGCTGCGCGCCACGGAGTTTCTCGGCGCGGACCTGCTGCTGGAAAGCAGCTCTCCGGCAAGGCCCGAACAGATCCAAAGCGGCCGGGAACTGGGCCTGCAACATGCGCAGGTGGTGGAGTTCTCCAGTGTGATCGCCACCGACAATGGCATCCAGTTGTCCAGTATCAAGGCCGCGGACGACGCCTACCCGCTGCGCGGCCAGCTGAAAAGTGCCCCGGCCCCTTACGCGGCGGAAGAAATCGGCGGCGGTCCACAACCAGGCGAAGCCTGGGTCGAAGCCCGATTGTTGACCGCGCTGGACCTGAAAATCGGCGACAGCATCGACGTCGGGATGAAAACCCTGCGCCTGAGCCGGGTACTGACTTACGAACCGGATCGCGCCGGCAACTTCTATAGCCTGACACCCAGGGTACTGATCAACCTGAGCGACCTGAACGCCACCGGCGTGGTGCAACCCGGCAGCCGGGTCAGTTACAAGGAACTCTGGCGCGGCCCGGGAAGCGCCCTGGAAACCTATCGCCAATTGATCAAGCCTGGCCTGGCGGCCAATCAGCGCCTGCAGGATGCCCGAGATGGCAACCGCCAGATCGGCGGAGCCCTGGGCAAGGCGGAACGCTACTTGAACATGGCCAGCCTGGTGGCGGTGCTGCTGGCAGGCGTGGCAGTTGCCCTGTCCGCCGCGCGCTTCGCCTCCCGCCGCTTCGACGCCAGCGCGCTGCTGCGCTGCCTGGGCTTGTCCCGCCGGGAAACCATGCTGCTGTTCACCTTGCAACTGGCCCTGCTCGGCATCCTGGCCAGCATCGTCGGTGCGCTGCTCGGCTGGCTCGCCCAGCTTGGGCTGTTTTATCTGCTGCATGACCTGCTACCAACCGATGTGCCTCCCGGCGGATTGCTCCCCGCCGTCGCCGGTATCGGTACCGGCCTGGTGGCGCTTGGGGGGTTCGCCCTGCCGCCCTTGGCGGCGCTGGGGCGTGTCCCGCCCTTGCGGGTGTTGCGTCGTGACCTGCTGCCGATCCCCCCAAGCACCTGGATGGTGTATGGCGCCGCCTTGCTGGCCCTGGGCCTGATCATGTGGCGCCTGAGCCTGGATCTGCTGTTGACCTTCGCCTTGCTCGGTGGCGGCGTCATTGCCGCCCTGGTTCTGGGTGGATTACTGCTGCTGGCCCTGCAAAGTCTGCGTCGCTTGCTGGCCAAGGCGTCGCTGCCATGGCGCCTGGGTTTGGGCCAGTTACTGCGGCATCCCTTGGCCGCTGCCGGACAATCCCTGGCCTTCGGCCTGATCCTGCTATCGATGGCCCTGATTGCGCTGTTGCGTGGAGAACTGCTCGACACCTGGCAAAACCAGTTGCCCAAAAACGCGCCGAACTATTTCGCCCTGAATATCCTGCCCGCGGACAAGCAGGCCTTCACCGACAAGCTGGTGGCGCTTTCCGCTCCTTCCGCGCCCCTGTATCCGGTAGTGCCAGGGCGGCTGATCAGCATCAACGGCGAACCGGTCCGGGAAATCGTCAGCAAGGACTCCAGTGGCGACCGCGCCGTACAGCGGGACTTGAGCCTGACCTGGGCCGCGGATCTGCCAGAAGGCAATAAGATCACCAGCGGCTCGTGGTGGGCGCAACAGCCCGAAGGGGATTTGCCTGGCGTCTCGGTCGAGGCCCAAGTGGCCGAAAGCCTGAAACTCAAACTTGGCGACCAGATGACGTTCAGCGTCGGCGGAGTCAATCGCGAGGCCAGGGTGACCAGCCTGCGGGAAATCAACTGGGACAATTTCCAGCCCAACTTTTTCATGATCTTTCAGCCGGGCACGCTGCGGGATTTGCCTGCCACTTACCTGACCAGCTTCTATCTGGCTGCGGGCCACGACCAGCAGGTAGTCGAGCTGTCCAGGGCCTTCCCGGCAGTGACCATCCTGCAAGTGGAGGCCTTGCTCGAACAACTGCGCAGCATCCTGGCCCAGGTCACCCTGGCCGTGGAATACGTGCTGTTGTTCGTACTCGCCGCCGGCATGGCCGTGCTGTTTTCCGGACTGCAGGCCACCCTGGACGAGCGTATTCGTCAGGGCGCCCTGCTACGGGCGCTGGGGGCGGAACGACAATTACTGGTCAAGGCCCGGCGTATCGAGTTCGGGCTGCTGGGAGCCGTCAGCGGGCTACTGGCCGCATTGGGATCGGAATTGGTGAGCCTGGTGCTCTATCGCTTTGCCTTCGACCTGCCCTGGCATCCACATCCCTGGCTGCTGCTCCTGCCCATTATCGGAGCTCTGCTGATCGGAGGTGCCGGTGTCTATGGAACGCGCCGGGCATTGAATGCCAGCCCGCTGACAGTACTTCGCGAGGGGTAAGCCCCTCGCAGGCAGGTCATTTCACGTATTCGATCTGATTGATCCACCAGCACATTTCTCCGCCGGGCGTCTGAACTATCGCCTCGTCGCCGACTTCTTTCTTCAAGAGTGCCCGAGCCATGGGCGAATCGATGGAGATGTAATCCTTCTGCCCGTATATCTCGTCATAACCGACGATACGGAAGCGCTTGGTTTCGCCCTCTTCGTTCTCGATATCAACCCAGGCGCCGAAGAACACCCGGCCCTCCTGCTCCGGCGAATAAGACACGACCTTCATGTCTTCGAGTCGCTTGCGCAAGTAGCGAACCCGACGGTCAATTTCCCTCAGGAGTTTCTTGTTGTATTGATAGTCCGCATTTTCACTCCTGTCCCCCAGGGAGGCCGCCCAGGTGACTTTCTGCGTCACATCCGGACGCTTCTCCCGCCACAGGTAATCCAGCTCGTTTTTCAGAGCCTCGAAACCTTCCTGCGTAATGAGCTTGGTACTCAATTGGTTAAATCCCCCATGCAGAGCCTTATGAGCCAGTTCAGCATTATGGTTGAATCGAGACCTTGAGAACCAATGCTAGGCGAGATAAACCCACCTGCAGCACACCTCCTCACGGGGATACCCTATCCAGAATGAACAAGCCGATAACACTACCGCTTGGGCGTTGTACGAAAAAGCGGTCGCGCTTGGTCAATAGGGCATCAAACCCACGTGCGAATCCACATCAGAATGCACATATCTAAACCCGGATACGCCCCATCAGTCCTCTCCAGTTTGCGCCGTTTGACTGCACTATCCGCCTTTTCACACAGGTCAAATACGGCTTTATTGAAATACCCAACACACTAAAAAAGAGAACTGTAATTCCAGCAGAAGCGCTTTACTCATCATCGCTGAGCAATGTACTGGATATGCTATGCAGGCTATTATTGAAGGTCACCGTCTCATTGAAGCCTTTTACAATATTGCTGAGTTTCTTACGGGTGCTGGACAACTGCGTTAACCTTTCTACCAGCTCTGCATTTTTTTGCTGGATTCCGATGTCTCTCTTTTCCAGTTCGGCTGCGCGGATACTTTGCTTAGCGGAAACTTCATCAAGACGTTGCTGCTCAAGCTGCATTAGTTCAGAGCGCCGGGCAACACTTCGCTCTCTGGACTCAACACTTTCAGCCAGCTGTTGAAGCGCAGCACTGCGTTCCGCAATCACTCGGGAATTATGCTCAGCGGACTTATCGATCGCGATCTTCTCTTGCTGAAGCTGACTTTGTAGCTGGCGCAGGTGCTCATCTTTTTCATGAAGTTTACGCTCTCGCTCTTGCAACTGTTCCTTCAAAAGCTCCAAAGCTTCCTGTTGTTTCACCGCAACCAATTTTTGCTGCGTCAACTCCTGCGCCATAAGTGCAAGATTCGACAAAGTGCTTTCCACATCAAGAAGTAGATGATCGGTATCCGCCCCCTGAAGCGCAGTTTCAGCCTCAGGAAGCGTCGCCATCAGAAACTGTGCTTCATCCAATGAGCTCTCTAAGGGAATTGAGCAATCAGCCACCTCATCCTGTGTTACATCCCCAGCAACTTGAGCGGATTGATCAATATCTGCGGTAGCCTGAACCTGCCTATCCATCAAAGTTGGAACACTGTCAGATATCGACAGGTCGAACTCATCACTCTGGATTAACTTCATCTCTTCCTCCGAGGCCAAATCGCGAACCACCTCCGCCAAGCCAGCCAATGTGCTCTGTATACCTTGGGACAGGCGTCCAATGTCGGCCTCCGAGTTGGCAGAGTGGTCAGCGACAACCTCAGGCGTCAAATGGCCAGACAAGGGAGCATCACTTTCAGAGGAGTCGACATATTTTTCGGTATTCGCAGTCAGCATTTCAGTCATATCGTGTTGAAAACTCTCGGTAAATAATGAAACATCAGTAAGAACCTTCTCTACTTCAGTCTCAGCTTCTTCTGTTTTTTGAGAGAGCTCTTCTGGATTTCCAATCGAAGCGAACCCGGATGGAGCACCATCGAGTGCATCGCCTCCAAGATCCTCAACGCTTCCTGGCGAGCAATGCTCATTCGAATCAGAAACCTCATCTTCTATACACTCCGCGACAGCCTGTGCAGCAGGAGTAGATTGAGAAGTCATCAAAATATAGGCATCGAGCGCAGGAACTCCGAGTTCAGCGCTGTCAATTGCAGGCAGGCAAGCAACCGAGGCTTCTGACGAGATAAGCTTCATCACCAGATTTTTCTTGATGGTGAGTGAACGATGATCCGATAGGTTTCCTGTCGGTATCACACAATCCTTAAGGTCAATCAGATGGTAAGGAATATCGGTACTACTACCAGCACCTTGCTGTCGCCCCTCAGGCAGGCTCGCATGGGTGACTATATCCTTGAAGACTTGAATAACCTGACGCCAATCTTCCTCGGCCTCAATCGAGCTCAGTGAATAACTCTTCCCCGCCTTATTTAGCATCGCCAGATAAACTCGCGACTCTCCAACTTCAGCCCCCTCATTCAAGCTATAAGCAAGAAAATTATGGCTCAGCATAGGAATTGCAAAGCTACAGAGCACCGCACCGTTCAGCACTTCCTGCTCTGCATTTTTAATGGAAATAGTTCGTAGCAGCATCACTGGCTCAGGCTCCGTTATATATATCGCAAGGAGCAAAAAATACACCTTACAACACCTACCCGGAAACCAGACATTTCCGATCCTCAAGTAGAACTATCCGATACCGTCGACAAGCCGCCGAATCACACAGCGACGAGAGTCACATTGAAATATCTTAAAAACATGACAGATAAAATTACTGCATCAATATTTCAGCTCAGATTTTACTTAAGAGGAATATTCAACCCTTTCTGCGGGCTGAGCTTAAACAGCCACCACTCATAATTCGACCAGAGCATGGTTATTCCTGCTGCCATCAGTATCAGGAGTGCTCCACCTACCCCTGTCAATATCAGTTGCTGCTGCCAGGCTAGAAAACACAACGCGATGCCAGCTGCCCCCGTCAACATAGCCAGAGAAGGGGCAAACCAATAAATGAAACGATCAAGACGCAAAAGCAGATTAAATAACCAGGAGCCTTTAAGCTGGGCCGGTCTAAAGATAATAACGTGCATGGAGAGCTAGTCTTTTCCAGATTAAAACTGTGCTCAACCATAACTTAGACACTCAATGACAACTATCAGATTCGTCTGATTTAGTTTTCAGAGTGCTCGGATAAAATACGAAAAGCACCCTCCACCTAAATATTGAGATGCCTTGCATGGGAAGTATCATCATCGTCGACGACCATCCGTTGATTCGACTCGCAATAAGAACCGTTCTGGAGCCTCATGAACACAACATCGTCGCCGAAGCGGACAATGGCGCGGACGCTGTCCAGTTGGTACGCAAGCATCTTCCGGACCTGCTCATCCTGGACTTGAACATACCCAACCTCGACGGGTTTTCCGTTATTTCCCACATAAAGTCCGCTGGACTGCCGATAAAGACGCTGGTGCTGACCTCCAGCAACTCCAAGAATTTCGCCTTGCGCTGTTTGCAGGCCGGTGCAGCCGGCTTCCTGTGCAAGAACGATAACCTGAACGAACTGGCTAATGCGGTAAAAGCCATCCTATCGGGGTATAGCTACTTCCCCGAAGATACGATCAGCACCTTGCAACAGAATACAAACGCCGCCTGCCAGGAAAGTGTCTTGATTGCCCAACTGACCGACCGGGAAATCACCGTCCTGAAACTGCTGGCAAGCGGCCTGAATAATCAGAAAATCGCGGATGCGCTGCTGATCAGCCACAAGACGGTGAGTACCTACAAGGTCAGGCTGCTAAAACGGTTCAACGTTTCCAATCTGGTAGCACTGGCGGAGCTGGCCAAACGCAACTCCGTCGTTTGAAGCCCTGATATCGATGGAGCCTTCAGCCAGGATTCAGAAGCCTCAGGAAACACCCACCTCGACAGCCGGATTGATCCCCTACGCTACTTACCTGCGGGTGATCAGCCCCTGTCGAGCCACGCGGGTCAGATGTCGGATGACTTCGGCGGCATTTTCCGCACTGGGGGCCTGTATCACCGCAAGGTCAAAACTGTCGTTGGCAAAACGTGCCAGGGACTCGCCATCTTCAATGAACTGGATCAGAAAGGCTGAAGGGCCTGTGCTGCGACGTGGCCAGCCATCGAGATAACGCAGCAGTGTCGGCTGGTGTGTGCCGCCAAGAAGAATTTTTGGATTGCGCTGAACAAGATTCGCCGTGATTGGCGCAAGACGTACGGGAGGGTGGAGTGCATTCATCGTGTCGTGTCTCTGCCTCAATTTTCTGCCGGGCAGGTGAGAGGCAACACCGAACCAGCGCTTTAGCGGTATTTCGAAGCCTGTAGAGCTTCTATCGGTGATATTCCGAATCACCTGGCGCCCCGCAAGTAGCTGTTTAAATCGGCGCATGGGCAACAATCCTAGAGAAGCCGACCGGGTAGTGTCAAGAATCCCCCACAACGAAATCAGCAACGAAAAAGGCCCGCTACAAGCGGGCCTTTGAGTGTTTGCCGGAAGTTACTTGGCAATCGCGGCATCGAGTGACAACTTGCCCGCGCCTTCGATCAGAACCGCAATGGTGCCGCCGAGCAGAGCCAGGGCGAACTCATAACCATTGTTCGCCATGAACAGGCCATTGCTGATGTGTACGGAGAAAATCGCCACCAGCAAGGTGAAGCTCAACCCCAGTGCGGCAGGACGTGCCAACAGACCGATAATCAGCGCCAGACCGCCAAAGAACTCGGTACCGCCCGCCAGCAACGCCATCAAATGCCCCGGCGCCAGGCCGATGCTCTCCATCCACTGTGCCGTCCCTGCCAATCCGTAACCGCCAAACAGGCCAAAAAGCTTTTGCGCGCCGTGTGCGGCGAAAATGATGCCGACAAAAACTCGCAGGACCGTCAGGCCATAGCCTGCACGGGTGCTCAGTACGGTTTTGATCAGTGTGCTCATGCTGTGTAGTCCTTTGTGGTGTTGGGTATTGGGTCGCTATATTAATCATAAAAATTCATGTTAAAAGTGCAAAAATAGCAAGATAACAATCTATTTTTTCGATTATTTTCGTGAGACGACCTTACGCGCTTGCGGCTCCAACGATTCGCGTTCCCGGTCAAACGCCAAATAGTATTTGTTGACGCTATTAACATAGCTGACGGCGCCCATTCCGACCTGTTCCATGGCAATGCGCTCGACCTGGAAAAACCACTGATTGGGGTTCAGCCCGCGCCGCCGGGCTTCGGTGCGCATCCCCTGCACACGCTCCGGCCCCATGTTGTAGGCCGCCAAGACGAACGCCATGCGCTCGCGTTCGTTGAGCTTGGGGCTGGAAAAGAACTTGCGCCGGATCAATGCCAGGTACTTGGCTCCGGCCAACACATTGTTATCAAGAGTCTGAATGTTATTGACCCCTACCCGCTGGGCGGCTGACGGGGTGATCTGCATCAGGCCGGTCGGGCCGCTGCCGCTCCTGGCAGTGGGTTGCAACGACGACTCCTTGAAGGCCAGGGCCGCCAGGTTCAACCAGTCCATGCTCTGCGCATCGGCATGCTTCTGTAATACCGGGCGCAGCTTTTCCAGGCGCTGGCGGTCGGCCCGGGTCAAAGGGTTATGCACCTGATACAGGCGCCGATAGATACGCAAGAAGGCAACGTCCTGATCCGCCGGCGCCTTGTAGACCTTCAGGAAACGATCGATGCTCGCCCGCAGCATCGAGGCGTCGCGCCGCACGAACCAGTGCTCCTCGCCTGGCTCGCTGATGACCAGTTGCCGATCGAAACGCAGCTTCGGCAGGACCTTGCCCCAGCGCTCGGCAATGGGTTTCTCGACGATGGTCAGGTGAAAGATCCCGCCCTGGACCATTTCCAGGACATCTTCGACTGCCAGGCTCGGATCGACCCACTCGACCTTGATCGGCGCCAGCTTATGCAGCGCCAGCTTCTGATTGATCTGGCTCACCACCTCCCCGGCGGCGCTGCCTGTGGTCAGCGCCAGGGTCTTGCCGGAGAGTTGTTCAAGTCGGGTGTAGCGCCGCTCACCCTTGATTCCCACCAGCAGCAACGGCACGTTGCTGGCGACCGGCTCACTGGGGCTTACCGCTTGCCCCGGCAGCGCCTCCAGCAACTCTCCCGGAGCGACCAGGTCGCCCTCACCGCGCTGCAACGCACCGAGCAATTGATCCTTGGCTTTGGGGATGATCTTGAGGCTGATTTCCTGCCCGTCGCGGGCATGACCATTGAGGTACTGCTCAAAGGCGCGCAGGCGGTGGTATTCGACGCCGATGGCCTGGCCCTGGACTTCACCGGAGCTGTTGCGACTCTGGTTGACCAGCACCCGCAGGACTCGGCTGCTACGAATTTCCGCCAGGTCGCGGACCTTGCCCGCTACGGCGGCTTCCGGAGGGCCGGCCAAGCGCGCGACCGCCGGCAGGGGCAGCAGCAACGACAAGCACAACGCTAGCAAAACCGAGGGTCGCGTCATCCGCTCTCCGGGAAGAATACTGTCCGAGTTTTCGAGCACTGGCGAAAAATCGGGCGACAGAAACAGAGCGCCTAGAGCGCCGACAAGATGCGAAAGACTGGCACAACCTCGGCGGGCAAACCAACCGCGGCCTTTCTCCCGGCATCAAGAGACAGCTCCAACTCGTTGTAGTTCTTGGCTTTTCTTATAAATCTACAGCTCTGATATGCTTTCCGGCCGCAGGCGGAGATAGCACCATGCAACTCATCGATATCGGCGTCAACCTGACCAACCCGAGTTTCGCCGAAAAACATCGCGCAGTACTGGACCGAGCCTATGCCGCCGGTGTCTGCCAATTGGTGCTCACCGGCACCAGCGTCGAAGGCAGCGAACAGGCGCTCGAGCTGTCGCGGCAACTGGACGAAAGCGGCCGCCAACTGTTCTCTACCGCCGGTATTCATCCGCATTGCGCCAGCGACTGGAATGCCGACAGTGCCCAGCGCCTGCGCAGCCTGCTCAAGGAAAGCAGCGTCAAAACCGTGGGCGAATGTGGCCTGGACTTCAATCGGGACTTCTCCCCTCGCCCGCAACAGGAAAAAGTACTGGAGGAACACTTGGCCCTGGCCGTTGAACTGCAACTGCCGGTCTTTCTCCACGAGCGCGACGCCAGCCAGCGCCTGCTGGAAATAGTCCGCGATTTCCGAGACCGCTTGCCGGCCGCGGTGGTGCATTGCTTCACCGGCGAACAGCGCGCGCTGTTCAACTACCTGGACCTCGATCTGCACATTGGCATCACCGGGTGGATCTGCGACGAACGCCGCGGCACTCACTTGCACCCTCTGGTACGAGAGATTCCCCGCGGCCGCCTGATGCTCGAAAGCGACGCCCCCTATCTATTGCCGCGCAGCCTGCGCCCCAAACCGAAGAACGGTCGCAACGAACCGGCCTACCTGACAGAGGTATTGCGCGAGGTGGCCCTGCATCGCGGAGAGAGCCAGGAAGAGCTGGCATCCCACAGTACCGCCAGCGCCCGAGCCTTCTTCGCCTTGCCCGAGATTGCTTGACGCATATCAAGATTTGACTCTCTGCATAGCGGCACAATAATGGCACCTTGCCAATACTGTTCCGCTTAATCAGAGAAGACCTTCCATGGGTGCCTGGCTCAGCAATATCTCACTGAAATACAAGTTCTGGGCGGTCAATGCAGTCGCCTTCGTGACCACCCTGCTACTGGTCCTGTACGCCGTCCAGCTGGAGCAACACGCGCGTAGCCAGGCCTCACAAAAAAACGCCAGGGCCCAGGCCAACCTGCTCGGTGCATGGCCCTCCGGACAAGCGCTACCCAATGCTGAAAACCTGCTGGGCTTCGCTGCCGGCCAGATCCCCAGCCTCGACCAACGCTCCCTGCCAGAGTTGAGCAACGCCAATGGGTGGGTGGCCTTCGATGAAATGCCGCTGTTCGGCGAAAACCCGCTGATCGGCGCGTACGTGCTGTCCCGGGCCGATAGCCAACGGGTTGCGGTGCTTGCTCATGGGCCAAGCCTGCAGCAGGTGTTCAGCGAACGCTTCAGCCAATACGCGGTGGCCGTGTTCATTCTGATGCTGGCGATGCTCGGTGCTTCGCAACTGTTGATCCGTTTCCTGCTCAGCCAACTGAACACCCTCAAGGATGTGATGCTGCATGTGGAGAAAACCGGCGACCTGTCGGCGCGCGTGCCGTTGTCGTGCACTGACGAGGTCGGCCAGATGGCCAATGCCTTCAACGCGATGCAGGCCGGTTACCAGCGGGTGGTCAACACCGTCGCCAACACCGCCCGGCAACTGGATATCGGCGCCGCGCGCCTGGCGTCGAGCATGAACGACGTGCGTCACGGCATGCTGGGCCAGCAAAGCGAAACCGATCAGGCCGCGACGGCGATCAACGAAATGTCCGCCACCGTCTATCACATCGCCCAGCACGCCGGAGCCACCCGGGATCGCTCCCAGGCCGCCGACGCCCTGGCCGGCAGTGGCCAGGAAGTGGTGGGACGCGTGCAGAAGTCCATCGCCGGGCTTTCCACCGGCGTGCAACAGACCGCCGAGATGATCCAGCGCCTGGCCGAGGACAGTCAGAAGATCAATGGCGTGGTCAACGTGATCCACAGCATCGCCGAACAGACCAACCTGCTGGCGCTCAACGCCGCGATCGAAGCGGCGCGCGCCGGTGAAATGGGCCGGGGGTTTGCGGTGGTCGCCGATGAAGTACGCAACCTCGCCAAACGGGTGCAGACCTCCACCGACGAAATCACCCGGATGGTCTCCGCCCTGCAGGCCGGCACCCGCGACGCGGTGGACTTCATGCAGGAAAGCTCGTTCAAGGCAGACGATTGCGTGCAGCAGGCACAGGAAGCCGGCGCAGCGCTGGCGGAAATCACCGCGGCCGTGGCGCAGATGCGTGAAAGCAATACCCAGATTGCAGTGGCCGCCGAGCAGCAAAGTCAGGTGGCGGAAGAAATGAATCGCGCCGTGGTGAGTATTCGCGACGTCACCGAAAACACCGTGCAACAGACCGTCGACTCGGCGACCACCAGCAACGAACTGGCGACCCTGGCCGGAGAGTTGAGCAAGGCCATCGGTCAGTTGAAGCTTTAAAACCGCGAGTTTCGTTGCGGCAGGATCAGCCTCCCTGCCGCGGCGAAACCCTTGCCAAGCTATCGTCCCCATAGCCAGCCTTGATTCGCCGAAGCCCCACGCGAGACCTATCCTTGATACATAGCTTTCTACGAATCAAGGATCACCGTCATGGGTAAACGTCACCCCAACCTCCCCGCCTGGCAATGGCGCTCCTACCCGCATAACCACCGCAACCCGACCAACCTGGTGTTGCACCTGATTGCGGTGCCGCTGTTCATCGTCGGCTTCCTGTTGCTGGTTTCAGGGGTATTCGGTCTGAGCTTCACCAACGTCGCCATCGGCGTGGTCGGCCTGATTGCAGCCTTGGGCCTGCAGCGCCACGGCCACAGCCTGGAGGCGCAAGCCGCCGAACCGTTCAGTGACCGTAAGGATGCGGTCCAGCGCCTGCTGGTGGAACAATTCGTGACCTTTCCACGCTTCGTTCTCAGCGGCGCCTGGTGGCGTGCCTGGCGCGAACGCCACCGGCATTGAGAGGGTGTCAGCCGAAGATGGTTACCGTCTGCCGGCTGAGCGCAATCAACTGACCTTCCGCGCTCCAGAGTGCCGCGGCCGCATGGCCATAACCATCACGGGCATGCTCGATATGCACCCGGTACTTGCACCAGTCCAGGGTGCTCAGCGCCAGCAGCGGCTGCACGAATTCAATGGTCCAGGTCAGGGTGCTGCCGGGAACGACACTGGTCAGATGCGGCAACAAGGCCGGCGGCCAGGCGTCCACCAATGCAAGGATATGCGCTTCGGTCAGGGGTTCTTCCTTCACGTCGCCACGCAGGCGCACCCAGCCGCCCATGTCTCGCGACTTGTTGCCAGTGAACGGCATGCCACCGATGCTCCAGCGCATTGCCAGATGACACATGAACTCCGGCGTCACGTCCTTGACGTAAGGCAGCTCCGGGCATTCGTCCCAATGTTTCATGGCAGGCGCTTCCTCGGCGACGACCGTCACCTCGGACGGCCGAGAGGCACCAAAACTACCCTGCACCAGGGTCACTACCTGACCGTTCTGCACCGCACGCCCCAGCACCTGGCTGACGGCCTTGCCCTCGCGCAGCACCTCGACTTCAAAGCTGACCGGCACATCGGGGGTGACCGGACCGACAAAGGTGATCGCCAACGAACGCACCGGACGCTCGGCGGGGACTTTTGCGCGCATGGTTTCATACTGCAAAGCCGCTACCAATCCGCCGAAACTGGCCCGCCCCTGCGCCCACTCGGTTGGAATCGACAGTTCCAACGGATGTTGGCGGACGGCATCGAGCAAATCGGAAAAGCGCATGAACACCTCTGGTCAAAGGAAAGATTCGAGGATCTTAACCAGCAGCGCATAAGGGTAAAGCACTTATTCCCGCCAAAAAGACTGACAGATAAGCCGCCAGACGCCTTTCAGCTCCGGAAGCAGGCAGCGCTCAGCTTGTCGAGTACCCGATCGGCACGGGCTTCGGCCTTGTGCATGGTGGCGTGCCAGACCGGAACACAAGGCAACAGGTCCGCCTGCCGTTCGGCCTGGGCCAGCCATTGCCAGCAATCATGCCAGTCGCCCAGCGCGCCCTGTGCAGCCTTCAAATGCGAGACCGCCTTGGGCGACAGTTCGGTAAGTTCGGGGTAAGCCTCGGCGGCGTAGCGCACACGTTTGATCAGCAGGCGTAAACGGTGCCGGTCATGAGCCGGATCATGCAGGGCCTGGTCCAGTGCTTTCCATTGCTTGGCCAGGCGCTTTTCAATGCGCTTGCGCAAACCGCGCAACAGTTCCTGATGTTGCGCCGCCCGCAGGAAGCGCGGGAAGGCATCCAGCACCAGCAGCAATTGCTTGAGCTCGGCACCCGCCGCCACCGTCCGATACTCGTCCGCCAGGCCCGTGGTGCGGCGCTCCGCGGCCTGATGATAGTCATGTTGATGCAGGTACGCGGCCAGGACCTCGCGGTCGCGCAACGGTGTCGTCAATTGCCCGACCGCCGAGGCGGCCGCTTCCAGTTGCTCGACACCGGGCAAGCCGCGCAGCGCTCGCAACAGGCTGCGCAAGCGGCGCACCGTGGTACGCAGATCATGCAGCGCCTCGGGGTCGGTCACCGCCTGCAAACGCGCCTGGCACGCCAGCAAGCGCACCTCCAGCCCCAACACCTGAGCCACCAACTGATCAACCAAGGCAGACATCATTGACTCCCGAAACGAATGGCCCGGCCCGCAGCACAAAGACTGCGGCCGGGCCCTGGCATGACAGGCAGGCGCAACCAAGGCGCCTGCGAGACGGAAACTGAAGAGCGCTCTTCAGTCTAGCGGCAAACGGCGACCTTGCGATCAGCGGCCGGCGCGCGACTCACGAATATAGAAACGGGCCTTCTCGGCTTTTCTGGTGCAGCCCTCGAAGGCTTCGAATTGCTGCTGGGTCTTGGCCCCGGTCAGCAGCGACAGGGCTTTGGAATAACTGACCGTTCCCGCAAAACCTTCGGCCTTGGCCAGATCCAGTTCATGCCAGGCCGCATCCAGTTGCGTACCGCAGCTGTCGCGATAGGCGGTCTTGCCAGCACAACCACCAAGTACCAATGCAATCAACGGCAGACAGATCCAGGCTTTCATCAATGACACCTCAAAGTAGGGGGAAAACAGTCTTGAACAAAAAAACAATCGTGAACCTAAGACGATCGCCGCCGCTAAAAGTGCCTTGGCCCGTCAAGGGAAAATATAGTCGCGCGAGCATAACCTCATGCGGCAAGACAGTGGAAAAATCCCTTTGCCCAAGGCCCGGGCAGGCATCAGTGATTGAACCGAAACCCTCGATGGGTGCATTGTGGAAACCTGTCTGGCGAAGGATCGAGTCATGAAGAAGCGTGTCGCACTGGTCCTGGGCTCTGGTGGTGCCCGGGGTTACGCCCACATCGGGGTGATTGAAGAAATCGAAAGACGTGGTTACGACATTGCCTGTGTCGCAGGTTGTTCCATGGGGGCGGTGGTCGGTGGCATCTACGCCGCCGGCAAACTGGACGACTACCGCAGCTGGATCGAAAGCCTGGACTACCTGGATGTGCTGCGGCTGGTAGACGTCAGCTTTCGCCTGGGGGCGATACGCGGAGAGAAAGTATTCGGCCAGATCCGCAAGATCGTCGGCGAAATCAATATCGAAGACCTGCGCATCCCTTACACCGCTGTGGCCACCGACCTGACCAACCAGCAGGAAATCTGGTTCCAGGAAGGCTGCCTGCACCAGGCCATGCGGGCTTCGGCGGCGATCCCCAGCCTGTTCACCCCGGTCATGCAAGGCAACCGCATGCTAGTGGACGGCGGCCTGCTCAACCCGCTGCCGATCGTCCCGGTGGTCTCCAGCCACTGCGACCTGATCATCGCCGTCAACCTCAACTCGACCAACCAGCGTCGTTACCAGTTGCCGGTGATCCAGCGCCCCGCCGCCTTCAAGAGCCGCTTCGACAGCCTGATCAACTCCCTGGGCTCGCACCTGCCCTTTCGCCGCAAGCAAGCCGAACAACTGCTGCTGCTCGAACAGGAAGCCCTGCGCAGCGAGGCGGCCGACATCGGCAACCCCTGGATCGAATCCGCCGAGCCCGAGGCCCAGCAACCGGCCGCGGCTCCGGAAACCGACGGCGCCCCGAAATCGGCCACCGGCTCGTTCATTATCGATAACGTCGGCCCCGCGTCCCTGCTGGACCTGATCAACCAGAGCTTCGAGGTGATGCAGACCTCGCTGGCGCAGTACAAGATCGCCGGCTACCCGCCGGACATCCTGATCAACGTACCCAAGCGGGTGTGCCGCTTCTTCGAGTTCTACAAGGCTCCGGAGCTGATCGCACTGGGGAGGGAGATTGCCAGCGACACCCTGGACCGCTACGAGAACGAGCTGAATTGAAAGAGGGCCGCGAGCCCGCTCACTCCTCCGCCCCCAGTAACCGGTACCCCACGCCAGCCTCGGTCACGATAAAGCGTGGCCGGGTCGGATCGTCCGCCAGCTTCTGCCGCAGATGGCCGACCACGATACGCAGGTAGTGACTGTCCTCAGTGTGCGTCGGCCCCCAGATATCCTTGAGCAGTTGCTGCTGGGTGATCACCCGGCCCGGGTGCCGCGCCAGTTGCGCCAACACAGCGTATTCCTTGCGCGTCAGCGCCACTTCGGCACCGTCGAGCAATACCCGGCGATACGCCAGGTCCACGGTCAGCGGGCCGAAATTCAAGGCCGCTTCCTGCGCTTCGCCGACGGGCGCCTGGCGCAACAAGGCACGAATACGCGCCAGGAACTCCTGGATGCCAAAGGGCTTGGTCACATAGTCGTTGGCGCCACCGTCCAGCGCTTCGACCTTCTGCCCTTCGCTGGCCCGCACCGACAACACCAGCACCGGTACACCCGACCACTCGCGAAACTCGCGCAGCACCTGCTGCCCGTCCATGTCCGGCAGGCCGAGGTCGAGTACCAGCAGGTCCGGCTTGTTCAACGCCGCCTGGGCCAGGCCTTCGTTGCCGGTGCCGGCTTCAAGCACTTTGTAGCCCTGGGACACCAGGCTGATGCGCAGGAATTTGCGGATCTGCGGTTCGTCATCGATGACCAGGATGGTCGCGGTCTGGCTCATGGTTTCGGTTCAAGGCAAATAAGTGGCGCAAGAGTAGCGCAGGCGTCGCTGTAGATTGTAAAGAACATGGGCGGCCCTCCTGGCCTCATTGGGTTGACGCTTTTTACCGGCACTCAGGCCTCTCCTTCAAGCTCGGGTTGCGCCTGCAGCGGCAGGCACAGGGTGATGCAGGTGCCACGCCCCTCGATCCCCTCGCCCACCGTGATGCGCCCACCATGGGCACCGACCATGCCCTGACAGATCGCCAGCCCCAGGCCGGTACCCTGCCCGCCACGATCGCCGCGTGCGGCGGTGTAGAACATGTCGAAAATCCGCGGGCGATCCTCCACCGGAATACCCGGCCCTTCGTCGCTCACGGCAAACAGCAACTCGGTGTCGCTGGTCCCGACGCTCAGTTGCAAGCGGCCGTTGGCTGGCGAAAAACGCGCAGCGTTTTCCAGGACATTGATCAGCGCCTGTTCGATCAGCGCCGCATGCACGAAAAGCAACGGCAGTTCGGCCGGCAGGTCGGTGCTGACCCGCAGCGGCGCCAGCACCACCCGCAGGCGATTCAGCGCGCTGCCAACGATATCGGCTGGCGCCACCCAGTCCCGCGCCAGCTTCAATGACCCATGCCCGAGACGGGTCATGTCCAGCAGATTCTGAATGTAGCGATCCAGGCGCTCGGCCTCATCACGCGTGCCTTCGAGCAGTTCACGCCGGTCTTCCAGGGGGATCGCCTCCCCCAGCGCCAGCAGGCTGTCGATGCTGCCGCGCATCGAGGTCAGCGGCGTGCGCAAGTCATGGGACACCGAGGCCAGCAGCGCACTGCGCAACTGCTCGGTTTCGCCGTGCAGGCGCGCCGCTTCCAGGTCCTCGGCCAACTGTGCCCGGGCCAAGGCCTGGGCCAGGGGCTGGCTCAAGGCGCTCAACAGGCGTCGACGCTGAGCGTTGAGTTCCTCGCCCTCCTTCGGGCAGACCCCGAGCAAACCCAGCGGACCTTCATCGACGGACAACGGCCACCACCACCAGCGGCCGAACGGCAGGGTTCCAGTGCCCATCCCCGCCGGTTGATCGTGTTGCCAGGCCCAGTCGGCGGCAGCCCGCTCGGACTCGGAAAACTGCAAGGGCCCGCCCGTCTCGACCTTCCAGCCACCCTGCCCGTCGCGATTGAGCAGGCACAGCTGCAATTCCTTCCAGCCATTGAGATGCTGCGCCGCGGCACTGACCACCGCCTGCCGGTCGGTAGCGGCGGTGAGTTTGCGCGACAGGTCCAGCAGCTCGCTGGTTTCTTCCTGGGTATCGCGCAATGCCTGCAATTGCCGACGCTGGCGCGCCGCCAGGTTGCCGGTCAGGGCCGCCATCAACAGGAAGAACAGCAGCGTCAGCACGTCTTCCTCGCGCTGGATGGCGAAGGAGAACGTCGGTGGAATGAACAGGAAATCGTATGTCAGGAATGACAGGGCCGCACACACCAGCGCCGGCCCGAGACTGCTGCGTACTGCCACCAGCAGCACTGCGGCGAGGAACACCAGGGAGATATTCGGCAACGCCAGCACACTCGCCACTGCCCACGACAGCCCCGACGCCAGGATTGTCGCCAACACCGCCAGGGCGTAGTCGAACCAGACCAGCGAACGTTCCACCCGCAGGCGCGGCTGGCCGGGTTCATCCTCGCTGTCGAGCACGTTGATTTCCAGACCCTGGGCGTTGCGCAGCAGGCGCGCCGCCAGACCGCCACCGAACAAACGGCGACGCAGGCGCTTGCGTGACTGCCCCACCAGCACCAGGCTGGCGCGCCGCTCCGCGGCATGCTGGATCAGGGTTTTCGCCACCTCGCCGGCCCGCAGCAGGACCACCTCGCCACCGAGGCGCTCGGCCAGTTGCTGGGCGCTTTGCAGGCGCTGGCGGGATTGCTCGTCGGGAACTCGGCCGTTATCCACATGCACCAGGCTCCAGGGCAGATGCCGCCGCCGGGCGACATGGCTGGCATGGCGCACCAGGCGCTCGGCCTGGGCATCGCCGTCGACCCCTACCAGCAAGCGCCCGCGCACCGCTGGCGCGGCCTGCCCGAGCTTGCGATAACCCTGGGCCAGGTCGTCGTCGACCTGCGCCGCCGCGGCCTGCATCGCCAACTCGCGCAGCGCCGTGAGGTTGGTCTGGGTGAAGAACGCATCGATCGCCGCGCGGGCCTGCTCCGGCACATACACCTTGCCTTCGCGCAGGCGCTCCAGCAGTTCTCGTGGTGGCAAGTCCACCAGCAGCAATTCGTAGGCTTCCTGCAGCACCCAGTCGGGCAAGGTTTCGCGGACCTGCACCCCGGTAATGCCGCGAACCTGATCGTTGAGGCTTTCCAGGTGCTGCACGTTGACCGTGGTGAAGACGTCGATACCGGCCGCCAGCAACTCCTGGATATCCTGCCAGCGCTTGGCGTGCCGGCTGCCTGGGGCGTTGGTGTGGGCCAGCTCATCCACCAGTACCAGCTTGGGTCTGGCCTTGAGCAAACCGTCGAGGTCCATCTCTTCGAGCATCACCCCGCGGTATTCGGAACGCACCAGCGGCTGTTGCGGCAAACCGCCGAGCAAGGCTTCGGTTTCCGCCCGGCCATGGGTTTCAACCACCCCGGCCAAAACCTTCACTCCCTGGCGCAATTGCGTGTGTGCCGCCTGCAACATGGCGTAGGTCTTGCCGACGCCCGGCGCGGCGCCGAGGAAGACCTTGAGCCGGCCGCGGCCGTCGTGGGACAGATCGGCTAACAGGGCATCGGCGCGGCCGGAATCACTCATGCATTTTTCTCTCTGGACTCAAATCATCGACATACAGACTTGTAGCAGCTGGCTACAGGGCGAGCTTTTCCAGCGCCATGTTCAAGGCCAGCACATTCACCACCGGCGGGCCGACCAGAGGCTGCTCGACATGAGCGTCCACCAGTTGCTGCAGCGTGGCGACCGGCAGGTTACGCGCCGCCGCGACCCGCGCCAGTTGATAGTTAATCGCCGCCGGTGGCAAGTGCGGATCCAGGCCGCTGCCCGAAGTCGTCAGCAACGCCAGCGGTACCGGCCCCTGCCCTGGTACCACCAGCTTGTTGGCGTCGTCGATCACACGGGTGGCCAGCGCCGGGTTGCTCGGCGCCAGGTTGCTCGCACTGCTGGACACCGTGGCAAAGGCCCCGGCCGATGGACGCGGGTGGAACCAGCTGTCGCCGCTGAAGTCCTGGGCGATCAGGGCCGAACCACGGACCTGGCCCACGCCATCGAGCACCAGGCTGCCATTGGCCTGTTTCGGGAACGCCACCTGGGCCACGCCGGTGACCACCAGCGGATAGGCCACGCCCGTGATCAGGGTCATCAACACAATCAGGCTCAGGGCCGGACGCAATACAGTGGACATCATCAAATCCTCGATTCGGTTAACAGGTTTACCCGAACTCCGTAGGAGCCCGCTTGCTGGCGATGCGGTGCGTCTGGCGCACTGGGTTGACGCTATCGCCAGCAAGCTGGCTCCTACAGGGTCGCGGGGTTACACCAGGTGCAAAGCCGTCAGCAGCATGTCGATCAGCTTGATGCCCAGGAACGGCACCAGGATCCCGCCCAGGCCATAGATCAGCAGGTTGCGGCGCAGCAAATGGGCCGCGCTGGCCGCCTGCACCCGCACCCCGCGCAGGGCCAGCGGAATCAGCACGACGATGATCAGGGCGTTGAACACGATCGCCGAGAGGATCGCGCTCTGCGGGCTGCTCAGTTGCATGACATTGAGCACGCCGAGCTGTGGATAAATCGCCGCGAACAGCGCCGGCAGGATCGCAAAGTACTTGGCGATGTCGTTGGCAATGGAAAAGGTGGTCAGGGCGCCACGAGTCACCAGCAGTTCCTTACCGATCTGCACCACGTCCAGCAGCTTGGTCGGATCGCTGTCGAGGTCGACCATGTTCGCCGCTTCGCGCGCCGCCTGGGTGCCATCGTTCATCGCCATGCCGACGTCGGCCTGGGCCAGCGCCGGGGCGTCGTTGGCGCCGTCGCCGCACATGGCGACCAGGCGGCCGTCGTTCTGTTCGTGGCGAATGCGCGCCAGCTTTTTCTCCGGCGTGGCTTCGGCCAGCACGTCGTCCACCCCGGCCTCCGCAGCAATGGCGGCGGCGGTCAGCGGGTTATCGCCGGTCACCATCACAGTGCGGATCCCCAGCTTGCGCAGCTCGGCGAAACGCTCGCGGATACCGGGCTTGACCACGTCCTTGAGGTGAATGGCGCCAAGCAGCTTGCCCTCGGCGCACACCAGCAACGGCGTGCCGCCACTCTGGGCGATCTTGTCGATTTCCCGGGACAACGCCGGAGCCAGGTCGCCACGTTGCAGACCGACGAAAGCCAGTACCGAATCCACCGCGCCCTTGCGATAGACCCGCCCCTGATAGTCGACACCAGACAGCCGGGTTTCAGCACTGAACGGCACGGCGGTCAGCGCATCGGCGCCCGGCTCGGGCTGTGGATAAAGCCCGCGCAGGTATTCGACGATGGACTTGCCTTCCGCCGTGTCGTCCGCCAGCGAGGCCAGCAAGGTGGCCTCGGCCATTTCCTGGTGGTTGACCCCAGGCGCCGAGTGGATGGCCGCGCAACGACGGTTGCCGAAGGTGATGGTGCCGGTCTTGTCCAGCAACAGCACATGCACGTCACCCGCCGCTTCCACCGCGCGACCGGATTTGGCGATCACGTTCAGCCGTACCAGGCGGTCCATCCCGGCGATCCCGATGGCCGACAGCAAGCCACCGATGGTGGTCGGAATCAGGGTCACCAGCAACGCCACCAGGAACACCAGCGGCAGGCTGCCATTGGCGAAGTGAGCGAACGGCTGCAGGGTCACGACCACAATCAGAAAGATCAGGGTCAGGCCGATCAGCAGGATGTCCAGGGCCACTTCGTTGGGGGTCTTCTGGCGCTTGGCGCCCTCCACCAGGGCGATCATGCGGTCGAGGGTCGATTCGCCCGGATTGCTGGTAATGCGCACCAGCAACCAGTCGGACACCAGGCACGTATTGCCGGTCACGGCCGAGCGATCGCCGCCGGACTCGCGAATGACCGGCGCCGACTCGCCGGTGATCGCCGCTTCGTTGACCGCGGCAATGCCTTCGATGACTTCACCGTCACCGGGGATCATTTCCCCGGCCTCTACACGCACCACGTCGCCTTTGCGCAGATTGGCGGCAGGGATCACCTGGAAGCTGCCATCGGCTTTCTTCAGGCGTGCACTCAGGCCTTCGCTGCCGGCCTTGAGGCTGTCGGCGCGGGCCTTGCCACGCCCTTCGGCCAGCGCTTCGGCGAAGTTGGCGAACAGCACGGTGAACCACAGCCAGAGAGCGATCTGCACGGCGACGAAGGTTGGCACCGCAGTGTCCGGCACAAGGCACAGTACTGTGGTCAGGATCGCGGTCAGCTCGACCACCAGCATCACTGGCGAACGTTGCAACTGGCGCGGGTCGAGCTTGACGAAGGCCTGTACCAGCGCCGGACGCCACAGGGCTGCGATCGAGGTTTTCTGTTGCTCGTCGGTCGTGTGTTTCGAGGCCACGGTTTTAGCGCCGGGCATTTTTTCAGTTACAGCCTTCTTGGAGGCAGGAACAGGCATATTCATCATTAAGTCCTCAACCCTTCATTCCAAAGGCAGCCAAGCTCAAGTGGTCGGCAATCGGGCCCAGCGCCAGGGTCGGCAAAAAGGTCAGCCCGCCCACCAGCAAAATGGTCATGGTCAGCAGCGTGACAAACAGCGGGCCATGGGTCGGGAAGCTGTTCTGGCCGATCGGCGCGGTCTTTTTCAGCGCCAGGCTGCCAGCCAGGGCCAGCACCGGCAGGATGTAGCCGAAGCGGCCGATCAACATGCCCAGGCCCAGCATCAGGTTGTGGAACGGGGTATTGGCGCCCAGGCCGGCGAAGGCCGAACCGTTGTTGGCGCTGGCCGAGGTGTAGGCGTACAGCAACTGGCTGAAACCATGGGCACCGGGGTTGCTCACAGCTGCCACCGGCCCCGGCAGGCTCGCGGCGATAGCACTCAGTACCAGCACGCCGACCGGCATCACCATCAGCGTCACCACCAGCAACTGCACTTCCTTGGCCTGCAGCTTCTTGCCCAGGTATTCCGGGGTGCGCCCGATCATCAGGCCGGCGAGGAACACCGCGATCAGCACGTTCAGCAACATGCCGTAGAGGCCCGCGCCGACGCCGCCGAAGATCACTTCGCCGACCATCATGTTGATCAGTGCGACCATGCCGCTCAGCGGGCTGAGGCTGTCATGCATGCCGTTGACCGAACCGTTGGAGGCCGCGGTGGTGGTCACCGACCAGAGCACGGTGGCGGTGGTCCCGAAGCGCGCTTCCTTGCCCTCGAGCGGCGCGGTCTGTTCGACCGCGACATTGTTCAGGGTCGGGTTAGGCTGGTACTCGGCCCACAGCGAAGTCGCGCCGCCGATCAGGAACAGCGCCAGCATGCAGGCGATGATCGCCCGGCTCTGGCGCAGGTCCTTGACGTAGTGGCCGAAGGTGAACACCAGGGCCACCGGGATCAGGATGATCGAGGCCACCTCGAACAGGTTGCTCCAGGCCGTCGGGTTCTCGAACGGATGCGCCGAGTTGACGCCAAAGAAGCCCCCGCCGTTGGTGCCCAGTTGCTTGATGGCGATCTGGCTGGCGGCCGGGCCCAGTGGAATCACCTGATCGACGCCTTGCAAGGTCACGGCGTGGACATACTGGGCGAAGGTTTGTGGTACGCCCTGCCAGACCAGGAACAATGCCAGCAGCAGGCACAGCGGCAGCAGGCCGTAGAGGGTGGCGCGGGTCATGTCGACCCAGAAGTTGCCCAGGGTCTGCGCCGAGCGCCGGCCGATGCCGCGGCACAGGGCAACCAGCACGGCCAGGCCGGTGGCGGCGCTGACAAAGTTCTGCACGGTCAGGCCGATCATCTGGCTCAGGTAGCTCAGCGAGGCTTCACCGCTGTAGGACTGCCAGTTGGTGTTGGTCATGAAGCTGACCGCGGTGTTGAACGCCAGCGTCCACTCCTGCCCCGGCAGGTTCTGCGGGTTGAGCGGCAAATGGTCCTGGAACAACAGAATCGTGAACAGCAACAGAAAGCCGGCCAGGTTGAACGCAAGCAGGGCCAGAGTGTATTTCTGCCAACTCTGTTCGCTCTGCGCATCGACGCCCGAGAGCCGGTAACAGGCACGCTCCACCGGCCCCAACAGCGGCGTCAGCCAGGTGCGCTGGCCCTCCATCACCTTGTAGTAGAACCGCCCCAGGAAAGGCGCGGGCAGCAGCACCAGGGCAAAGAAGCCGAGGATCAGCCAATAGTCATAACTGTGCATAGCCGCTCCTAGTTCCGATCCGCGCGCAACAGCGCAACCAGCAGATAAATGAACAGCCCCACTGCCAGCAGCAGGGACACCCCGTCCAGAACGCTCATGGAATCTCTCCGTCGTACGGCAATCGCCGCGTGTGGGGCATTGTCCGCAGGGAGGCTGTAAAGGAACGAGATCGAGGGCGTGGGCGGCGCATAAAGAAAGCGTAAAGAAAGGCTTTACGCGGGATTTACACCGGCAATCGGCGTGGCCTGGGGAGGAGACGGCAGCCATCGCGGGAAGTCTTGCTGCAACGGCAGGCACAATCCATGAAGGAACATGCCCGGACGCCGCCCTTCTCTGTTGCACGGCTGTGCACCAATCCAGACACCTTCAGCCCAGAAACAACTGGAAACATCCTCGATACGACAGCTTCTGGCGCTTTACGACGCCCGTTTTCGCTCTGGCATGAGCGGTGCAGTGAGCAGCCTCGAGCACTTCTTTCCGTTCTGGGAGCCACGCATGAACACACAACTCAAACCAACGCTGGGCACGCTGCATTTATGGGGGATCGCGGTCGGGCTGGTGATCTCCGGGGAGTACTTCGGCTGGAGTTATGGCTGGGGTGTCGCCGGCACCCTGGGCTTTCTGCTGACCTCACTGATGGTCGCGGCCATGTACACCTGTTTCATCTTCAGCTTCACCGAGCTGACCACCGCCATTCCCCATGCAGGCGGGCCCTTTGCCTACAGCCGCCGGGCCTTTGGTGAAAAAGGCGGGCTGATCGCCGGACTGGCGACCCTGATCGAATTCGTCTTCGCGCCACCGGCCATCGCCCTGGCGATCGGTGCCTACCTGAATGTGCAGTTCCCCGCCCTGGACCCGAAGCATGCGGCGGTCGGTGCCTATATCGTGTTCATGGGACTGAACATTCTCGGGGTCAAACTCGCCGCCACCTTCGAGCTGGTGGTCTGCGTACTGGCGGTGGCGGAACTGCTGGTGTTCATGGGCGTAGTCGCGCCGGCCTTCAGCTTCAGCAACTTCGCCCTCAACGGCTGGGCCGGTTCGGACACCTTCGGCGCGCCGGCGATTGCCGGGATGTTCGCGGCGATTCCATTCGCCATCTGGTTCTTCCTCGCCATCGAAGGCGCAGCCATGGCCGCCGAGGAAGCCAAGGACCCGAAACGCACCATCCCCAAGGCCTACATCAGCGGCATTCTGACCTTGGTGCTGCTGGCCATGGGCGTGATGTTCTTCGCCGGCGGCGTGGGCGACTGGCGCACCCTGTCGAACATCAACGACCCGCTGCCCCAGGCCATGAAAGCCGTGGTCGGGGACAACTCCGGCTGGCTGCACATGCTGGTGTGGATCGGCCTGTTCGGCCTGGTGGCGAGCTTCCACGGCATCATTCTTGGCTACTCGCGGCAGTTCTTCGCCCTCGCCCGCGCCGGCTATCTGCCGGCGTCGCTGGCCAAGTTGTCGCGCTTCCAGACGCCACACCGCGCCATCATCGCCGGCGGCCTGATCGGCATCGCCGCCATCTACAGCGATGGCCTGATCAACCTGGGAGGCATGACCCTGACCGCGGCGATGATCACCATGGCCGTATTCGGCGCCATCGTGATGTACATCATGAGCATGCTCAGCCTGTTCAAGCTGCGCAGGGTCGAGCCGCACCTGGAACGCACCTTCCGCGCCCCAGGCTACCCGCTGGTCCCGGCCATTGCCCTGGCGCTGGCCGTGGTCTGCCTGGTGGCCATGGCCTGGTTCAACAGCCTGATCGGCCTGATCTTCCTCGGTTTCATGGCCGCCGGTTTCGTCTACTTCCAACTGACCGCACAACTGCGTGCCAATGCGCCAGCGGATGCGATGCTGACCGGGCTCTGAGTGAGTAGCATGCCTCTGTAATTGGCTTGCGTAGCCGCACGGAAGATTGATGCAAGAGAGGTTACCGGGGCAGATCGGGCCTACAATGGAACCACTGCGAAACGCTGTAACTCGAAGTGGTATGGCAGCTTGACGGGCGAAACTCCTCGCCCGCCGGTATGCCCTCAAGGAGAGCCTTATGCCCTGGTATGCCTGGTTGATTCTGATCGTTGCAATCGGCTCGATCGTTGGCGGTTTGATGATGTTGCGTGACACCGCCAACAAGGTGGAACTGACCGATGAGCAACGCAAGCGCGTTGCTGAGCGCAACGCGGAAGCGGACGCCAAGGACGCGCAGGACCGCTGACTGGATAACCCGATCGAACAGCCCCGCCACTAACACAATGGCGGGGCTTTTTATTTCCTCAGCGGCATTATTTCTCCCAGGCAGCCTTGGTGATCTGCAGGCCATGCAAGCCTTTGTAGGCAGCCCGCTCTGGCTGGCTCCAGCCTTCGAGCAATGCTTCGTCGAGCCGATAGATTTCCACGCCCAACGGCCGACAGACACTGAGCGGGTCCTGGGCCTCCGGCCCCCACATGGGCAACGACAGGTCGCCGCCCGGGCAGGTCGACAGCGCACACAACAGATCGATTTCGGCAAAGAACTCCAGGTAATCGCCCTTCTGCGCAGGACAGGCCTTCATGAAATACATGTCGTCGTGATTGAGCCCGGTGCACTGGAAGATGTTCAGCACGTCGTGCACATCGAACTCGGTCAGGCCGTGGGGCAGGACCGCGCGCGTGAGGTTGGAGTGGCAATGGTGATGGAAGTCCTCCCCGGTGAGCATGCGGTTCACGTAGGGATCGCAGCGCGTGCCGAGCAGGTCGTGCAAACGCCCGCCATGCTCGTCGATGCCGTAACCGGCCAGGCTGTCATCGGTAATGGTCACCAGCGGCCGCAGGAACGGCAGGTTCGACCACAGCCGATCGTGGGTACTGACATGCGCGCCCTGCAACTGCCGGGTACGCGCCGCCCACAAACGCTCCCGCGGATCGTTGGCATTCCAGACGTTGAAGTCCCCGACCTGTGGGCCGGCCGGCGTGGTCACCCGGAACACATGTCCGGCCGGCACATGCCAGGCCCGCCCGGTGCGGATCGGTACCTCGAATTGCTCGATCAAGGTGCGTTGGTCCTTGCTGTCGCGGACCCGCTCATAAAAGGCCGTGTCCACCTGCAGGGCCGAGCCTTTGCTGACCTGATAAGCCGCGGGATAGTCCTTGTACATGGTTGAAACCCTCGATCAGTGGCGGGAAGAGTGGCTGAGAATGTCGAGCAACAGCCGTTCGGAATCGTCCAGGTAAACCGCCAGGGTCTCGCCGGCGGCCTGCTTGTCGCCATCGGCGAGCAAGTCATGGATCTGCCGGTCCCGGGCCAACCAGGGGGACTGGAAACGCTGCTCGTCAGGGGCGGCACAGAACACCAGGCGCAGCTGCGCCACGACGTTGGTGAAGAACTCGTCGAACAAGGGGCTACGCATCAGCCCGACGATGTGTTGATGAAACGCCAGGCTGTGGGTACCTACCGAGCGCCAGTCCTCGCGCTCACGGGCGAGTTCGCTGGCCTCGATAGCCTCGAGCATTCGATCGGACTGGTAGTCGCGCAACGGTTTGCTGGAGGCAATGGCCTGTAACTCCAGGGTACGACGCACCTGGAACAGGTCACGCACCTCGTCAATCCCCAACTGTCGCACCGTGACGCCCTTGTTGCGTGCGTAGCGCGTCAGGCCTTCCTGCCCCAGACGATGCAAGGCCTCGCGGATGGTGTTGCGCGAGGCGTTGTAGGTGGACACCAGATCGCCTTCCACCAGGGCCATGCCCGGCAACAGGCGACCGCCGATGATATCGGCACGTAACTCCAGGGTTATCTGGTCAGCCAGGGACAATACGTTGCTCATGAATATCGCCTTGCGATTGTTGAACAATCTATGGATATCCAATAGTCACTATTCATGCCAACTGATACTGGGCTCGCCGGCAAACCATGACTTTCTAGTCATTCAGTAGGGAAAATGAGGTTTCTGGGGTTAAAAGTGCAATCCCCCTCCCGTCAACCTTGGGTAAGATGACTCCCTAGCTGTGGAGACTTCCCCGATGCGTTACTCGCAAGACCATAAAGCCCAAACCCATCAACGCATCATCAAGGAAGCCGCCGAGCGCTTTCGGCGCGACGGTATCGGTGCGACAGGCCTGCAACCACTGATGAAAGCCCTGGGCCTGACCCATGGCGGTTTCTACTCGCATTTCAAATCCAAGGATGATCTGGTCGAAAAAGCCCTGCAGGCTGCGGCCGCAGAACTTGATGCCCACTGCGCCACACTGTTTGCCCAGGAACAGCCACTGCAGGCCTTTATCGACAGCTACCTGTCCGAGTGGCATCAGACCTCTCCCGGTCAAGGCTGCCCGCTGCCCACCATGTCTTCGGAACTGGGCCTGCGCGGGCAAGCCAGTCCCACCACTGATGCCGTGCTCAATGCCCGACTCGCGCAGGTCGAGGCCAATCTCGAAGGAGAAAATGCCGCCGACCAGAGCCTGGTGATCATGTCGACCCTGGTCGGGGCCCTGGTGCTGTCACGCAGTGTCGAGAACCCCGACCTGGCCAAACGGATACTGGAGGTAACACGCGAGCATCTGAAAAAGCAGGATGGGCAGGCGGAGTGAACCGCACCACCCTCCGACCTCGACACGGTTATTTGTAGCGAGCAGCCGCGCTGCTTTTCGACAGGTTGGGCCCCAGGGCAAAACGCGCAGCCACGAAGTCCTCCCAATCAGCCGAGTCGGGTAGCGAGGGGATGGTGATCAACTCACCCTGATCAAAACCGGCCAGAGCCGCATCCACCATCTCGGTGGCGTCCATAACCATTTCGGCTGGAATCCCCTGGGCGTCGATGCCCGAACGCTCCCAGATCTCGGTACGGGTCACCCCGGGCAATACCGCCTGGACCTGCACGCCTTTACCGTCCAGTTCCGCAGCAAGCGACTGAGTCAGGCTCAGGACATAGGCCTTGGTCGCACTGTAGGTCGCATTAAAACGCTCGGGAATCAGCGCCACCACCGAAGCGATATTGATGATCGCCCCTCTTCCCGCTGCCGAGAAGCTGGCGGCAGCAGCGGCAGCCAAACGAGTGACCGCGATCACATTGAGCTGAATCATCGCCTCCAGCCGATCCGTATCGGCAACGGCCAGGCTTCCGTCGGCAGCGACACCGGCATTATTCAGCAACAGACTGATACTCGAGTCGGAACGCAAACGCTGCTCGACCTTCAACACATCGGCCTTGAGCGTCAGATCGGCTTTCAACACTTCAACCTGCACTTTGTGCTCGGCCCGCAGCCGGGTAGCCGCGGTTTGCAGGCGCTGCTCATCTCGTGCAACCAGCAACAGATCGTAACCACGAGCGGCCAACCGCTCGGCATAAACCGCACCGATGCCAGATGAAGCACCGGTGACAAGTGCCAGCCCCTTGGGGGAAATCGAGTTCATAACGGCTCTCCAGAAAAGTGCTTGAGAAGGGAAAGACAAGGAATTGATACGCTGCTTGGGAAGCGATTTGATTATAGTCATAATCCAATAAAATATTACGATCATAATTCTATCGAGACGATAGACAACATTGAATGGCGCAATCCTGCTTATGGTGCTTTGCGCACTATGGGCCCGAAAAACACCAGGCCGATCACTGATCGGCCTGGTGCCTGAATTGAAGCGTCAGTTGACCTTCAATTTTTCCCGGTTGCTTTCCAGAATCGCCTTGCCGATTCCCTTGACCTCGAGCAGTTCGTCCACCGAGGTAAAAGGTCCATTGCTCTCACGATATTTAACGATCGCCTGCGCCTTGACCGCACCAACGCCGGGCAGCTCGCGCTGCAAGGCGGCTGCATCGGCAGTGTTCAGATCGATCTTGCCTGCTTGCTCCGAAGAGGCCACCTGCGCCACTGCCGGAGCCTTGGCCTCGGCATGGACCGCAGGTGCTGCGTAGGTAATGGAAGAAAGACTGGCCATCAGAGCGAAGACCAGAGAAGGGAAATAAGTGATACGCATAAGTGACACTCCATCACATCGATTAGGAAAAGCAGCTTTTCCAAAGCTGCTCTCCAAACCTAGGCGGTGCCACGGGCAAGTCAAAAGTGACTGGGTTACAACGTATGTAAATTCAGGGTTCGAGGCGACGCTGCTGGTAAATCCAGTCGACAATATCGCCATCCGGGGTGTAACCGCTGACAGTCTCGCGCAGCAGTTGTCGAACCCTGGAATAGTCATCCTGCTCAACGGCCGCCAGCAATTCCGCCAGCTTGGCTTTCAGCAAGTCCCAAGGCAGATGATCCTCACTGGCGCTCATGATCATCGGGTGCTGAGTGGCAGAAACGTTGTCGCCAATCAGTAACTCTTCGTAAAGCTTTTCGCCCGGGCGCAAGCCCGTGAACTCGATGGCGATGTCGCCCTGGGGGTTCCTCTCCGAACGAATACTCAACCCGGAGAGGTGAATCATCTTCTCGGCCAGCTCGACAATCCTCACCGGCTCCCCCATGTCCAACACAAACACATCGCCGCCCTGCCCCATGGAACCGGCCTGAATCACCAGTTGCGCCGCCTCGGGGATGGTCATGAAGTAACGGGTGATTTTCGGATGGGTAACGGTCAGTGGGCCACCAGATTTGATCTGGCTATGAAACAACGGAATTACCGAGCCTGAAGACCCCAGCACATTGCCAAAACGCACCATGGTGAAACGGGTTTTGTTGACACGCGATACGTTGGCTTTGTCCCCAAACAACACCGGGGCGATTTCACGACTTAGAGCCTGCAGGGTCAACTCAGCGAGACGTTTGGTGCTCCCCATCACATTGGTTGGGCGCACCGCCTTGTCGGTGGAAATCAGCACGAAATTGGCGACCCCGGCCTGTAATGCGGCCTGAGCAGTGTTGAGCGTTCCCATCACGTTGTTCAGCACGCCTTCGGCGATATTGTGCTCGACCATCGGCACATGCTTGTAAGCCGCCGCGTGATAAACCGTATCGACATTCCAGGTCTTCATCACATCCAGCAGCTTATGCGGATTGCGAATCGAGCCAAGAATGGGCAGCAACCGAACAGGCGACGACTCGCGGGAGAGACGCTGCTCGAGTTCCGACAGGATGTTGTAGAGATTGAACTCACTGTGATCGAACAACAGGAGCGTGGTCGGCCCCAACGAAAAAATCTGCCGGCAGAGTTCGGCCCCGATCGAACCACCTGCGCCGGTCACCAGAACCGTCTTGCCTTTGATGCAGCGAGCCAGCAGGTCAGGCTGAGCAGGTACAGCATCGCGGCCGAGCAAGTCAGCGATATCGACTTCCTGAATATCGTCGACCTTCACACGCCCGCTGGCCAGGTCGGTGAAATTCGGAACACTGCGCACATGGAGCGGAAAGCCCTCAAGCAGATTGAGAATTTCCCGGCGCCGCGCACGAGTCGACGACGGCAATGCCAAGAGAATCTCCTGGGCACCGGTTACTTCAATCATCTGTTGGATGTGTTTGGGCTTATAAACCTGCAAACCGGAAATGGAGCGATCCGCAATACTCGGATCATCATCGACAAAAGCCACAGGACGCATTACCCGCCCCATGCGCAGCGCCGCAACCAGTTGGTTGCCTGCAACGCCAGCACCATAAATAGCGACCTTGGTCAGCCCGTCGTCGCGGCTGGTAAACGGCACATGCTGGACAGCACCAAACCAATCACCTATGAAGTATTGCCTCATTGCCAACCGAAGCCCGCCAATAATTACCATGCTCAACCACCAATAGTTGAAGATAATTGAGCGAGGGACTACAGCCTCATGATTGCTATACCAATAAACGACAAGAGCAAGAATCAGAGAGGAAAGGCTCACGGCCTTAATGATGGCAACCAAGGCATCATTGCCAAAGTAGCGCATCACCGCCCGGTACATACCAAAGCGAATAAATAATGGGATAGCTATAGCTGGGGCGCTCATGAACAGCCAGAAGTGGACCCTGAAGGGGTTGTACATATCCTCTATGCCAAGCCGAACCATAAAGGCAAGCCACAAAGCTCCCCACACCAAAAAAATGTCAGTGGCAACCTGAATCAACCTTTTTTGCCTTCTCGGCAAGCCCAGCAAAAAGGAACGAATTTTTTCCATAACCCTCAACCGACTGACCCCTGCCTATTTTTCTCATTCGCAGTGTTTTTATATAAAAAAATCGACTAATGCTTACTCAACCTCAACTCTGAATATTAGGAGATCGAACCTCCGGCCTCCCAGCACGATATCTAATCGCTATCAACACAAGGGGTACATAAGCCACGAACAACGCTAAGGCTCCATCCACATCAAAATATACAACGCTGAGCGCCATGGGAAAGAGCCAGAACAAATTAATCACTACGACTGCTATCGTCACTGGAAAGTGACGACCATAAAGACGTGAAGCGTACTGATAAGCATGACTCCTGTGCGCTTTATAGACCCTATCTCCCCTAGCAAGCCTACACAACAATGTGAGCGTAGCATCCACGATGAACACACCAAGAAGAATAATCCAAACCCAGAAAAGTCGTGGCTCAACATGACCAGCTTGTATTGAGAATACTCCCAAAACGATACCTAAGAAGCCGCTGCCTGCATCCCCCATGAAGATCCGGGCAGGTGGGAAATTCCAGATCAGGAAACCGGACACCGCAGAAGCCAACATCAAAGGCGCCCAAACGAGGCTCTGATTACCGCTCACAAGATACAGAACACAGCTCCCAAGACAGACACAAATAGCCTCTACGCTGGCGATTCCATCAATTCCATCCATAAAATTATAGAGATTGAGAATCCACACCAGATAGACAGATGCAACAAAGCCACCAACCCAGCGCCAGTCAAACCCAACACCACCTATCTCGATTGTCGGCATCCCTCCCAACCAAAACAACGCCCATAATGCGCCACCAAAATGCCCCAACAAACGCCAACGGGCAGCAACGTGGCCATGGTCATCCATAAAACCGACGATAGCTACTAATAATCCCGAACCTGCCACAGCCAGAAAAAATGGCAGATCAATCCACCCGAGACAACGCATTACCACCAAAGAGCCCAGGAAGGTCATGACAATGGATACCCCTCCCCCCCTCGGGGTAGGTATGGAGTGAGAACTACGCTCATTCGGTATATCCATAATATTGCGAGACAAGGAGTAATACCTCAGAAGAGCAGTTAAGCAAAACGAGGCTCCGATCGCTATTATTGAGAGTATCCACCAGTAACTCATCGTTTGCGTAACTCCAAGAAGCTCTTCACCGTCTTGCTTAAGGCATCTCTCATCACAACCTGTGGGCGCCAACCAAGCAAGTCAAAATTTTTAGAGATGTCCACCTCCAGTGAACCTACCACTCTCTTAACCATCTTCTCCTTTCGCGAAATTTTTGCGACGGCCATCAGCAACCATAGCGGTACGGGGAACAAACGAAGAGGTTTCCCCATTGCAGTAGCCAGACGCTTTAAAAGTTCAGGAGTCGAGACGTCTTCACCATCACTGACCAAAAATATTTCATTCGCTGCTCTAGGATGCACAATACAGGTCTCAACAAAATCTATGAGATTATCGGTAGACACCAAGCTCCTAGAGTTGCGAATTGCTCCTAGCGGAAGAGGGATGCCAATACTTAGCCACTGCATCAAGGATAAAAAATTCGCTTTAACTCCAGGTCCATAAATAAGGACGGGACGAATGATCACGACCTCCATACCAGTTTCAACAGCTAGCGCCCGCAGACCAGCCTCAGCTTCCATTTTTGATCTACCATAAGGGTCAAGTGGAGCTGGAATATCATCAGGCTTGTAACGCTTACCGAGAGTTGTTTCCTCACCATTCACCTTGATGGAACTGATGAAAATAAACCTTTTCACGCCAGCGGCAGCAGCACAGCGCGCAAGGTTTAAAGTACCTTCTACATTGATCTGCCGAAACTCGAAAAGAGGGTCTAAAACAACCTCACGCATCACATGGGCTCGAGCAGCTGCGTGGACAACAACATCAATCTGAGATTGAAATACCTGATCCCATACTGTGTAGCCGTCAATAGCAGGAATATTATATTTCCGCACAGCCAACGATTCACAGTCTTGGTCACTTCGAGTTGTAATAGCGATTGAAGAATTACCCGTATTGATCAAGTGCTGCAATAACGCTCTGCCCAAGAAACCTGTAGCACCAGTCAGGAGAATCGATCGAGAACACATCAGAAAATCCCGCTCTTTGGTTAAACCCGTGAACAAAAATACGGCTGCCTAAGCAGTGCTTTCCGTATAATTCAAGCTAGCTCTAAGCACAAGCTATTTAGCTAATACAATAGCTCTACAAACAAAGGCAGGACCTACGACAAATAAATACCTTGTACCCAGCCATCACAGGGTGCCCCCCCCCTTCAGCCTCACTCAAAGCAGCAGTACAAGAAAATAAAAACAAAGAGTCTGCCAGACCTTGCAAAAATCTTTTTTTTTTAGTAGAACCTCCACAAATGGATGAGCGCTTAGATTTTCTATGAGGAGCAAAAATGGATAGCATTAAAAATGACACAGAAAACTCTTTGAGAGAAGAGATTTCAGAATCAAAATCGAAACTACAAACAGTATCTCCCCACTACTCCACCCCTGCCTATATCCATAGCCAAATTTCGAACTGGCTAAACGCATACAAATATAACAGTTTGATTCTTTCACCACTTATCGAAACGCCAAAAACAAAAACAAAAACAAAAACAAAAACAAAAACAAAAACAAAAACAAAAACAAAAAAGGACAGCAACCTCTCCTCTTATAGCAAGCCAGAGCCCAAAGAAACAAATACGGACAAGAGCTTTTCTATTTCCCTCAAGCTTGGCATGAGAAACATATTCGGTTCAAAAGTAAGGACTGATTTGATAATTGGAAATAAAACCTTTACATTACTTCTAAAAACCAAAGATAACATTGATGAATGGAAAATATTAAGCACTAGTAAAAAACCACAAGAAACGCCTAAAACAACTCCACTCACACAACTGGCTTTTTTAGAACTTATTAAATCAACGTTACATATTTAGAACTTCCTCACGAATATCTAAGCCCAACTCAACCTGATTGGGCCTAGATCTTCCATAGATACTCTTTAAAGGTTACCTCAGTTTCCCCGCTCTTTATTGTGCTGAGCCAGTAGTTCTTTATAAAGACTTGCATAGCCATTAATCATACTATCTACAGAAAACACACTCTCCGATCGAAGCTTGGCACCCCCACCTAGCCTCATACATAACTCATCATCTCCCTCGAGAGATAACATAGCCTCGGCAAGAGCATCAGGGTCACAGGGAGAGACTACTAGACCCGTTTCACCATCAATATTGATAAACGTCGTACCGGTCCCAATCTCGCAAGAAATCATGGGCTTCCCAAACATGGCCCCCTCTAGCAGAGAGATGCCGAAAGCCTCTGATCGTAAATGCGAAGGAAAGACAATAGCTCTACACAAAGTCAATAGAGCAACTTTATCTTCATCCGATACCATGCCAAGAAACCTTACAGTATGTAAGCCCAATGAATTTGCTTTGCTTTTCAGCGAGCCTTCGTAAGGGCCACTACCTGCAACAACAACTGGAAATGGTGCTTTCAAACATGCATCAAGCAAGTAATCAAGCCCCTTATAATAACGAAGTGCTCCTACAAATAAAAAGAACCCTTCTCCAACACGTTCTCTCCAGTAGTCTAATTTTTTTTGCATTGGGGATGGATAGGTACTTTTGTCCAAACCAAAAGGAATGACTCTTACCTTTTTTATATGCCGCTGCAACACCAAACTACTTTTTGCATAATTTGGAGAAGAAGCCACAATGACATCTACATCAGACAAAAACGAATGCATCAGTGGAGTATAGAGCTTCAAAAGATTTTGTTGCTTAACTATGTCCGAATGGTATGTTACCAGCGTTGGTTTTTCTAAATTAGAAAAAAAGTGCATTAGATCCATGAAAGGCCACGGAAAGTGGTAATGGATAATATCCGCTTGAGCCGAAAGCTTCTTAAACATCTTAAATGCTGATATTGACATTCCCGTCGATGCTATATTTAAATCCCTCTTGGCACGATGAGTAATATGACTTGCATATATCTCGTTTTCACCCACCCCACGTGGACTTAGATAAAGAACTTCAGACTCGATACCGAAACTTCGAACCCCCTCAGATATTTGAAATATAACCTGTTCTATCCCCCCCATAGTATCTGGATAATAAGTCTTAAAAAAATGAAGCACCTTCGCCATAATAAAGACCATCAATTAACTATAAAGATCCGGCTCGTCGCTATATAACTTCCTATACGCACATAAGATCTGGCAGCGTCAGGTCAAAAACCTACTTCCTTGACTGAACCATGACTAAGCTCAAAAATCCTATTGCAGAATTTCTTTATCAACTCTTCTGAGTGAGACGCAAATACAAAAATCTTAGCCGCCGAGATCAAACTCTCCATTCGGGCTTTAGCTTTTTCTTGAAAGCCCTTATCGCCTGTACCAAACATTTCATCCACAAGTAATATTTCAGGTTGATTCGATGTACTAACAGCGAACATAAGTCGCATTAACATACCAGATGAGTATGTGCGTACAGGGGCCTCCAAGAAACTACCAAGCTCCGTAAAGTCCTCTATGGATGGAAGGAGCCTATGAATCTCTGATTTGCTCATACCTAAAAGCAAACCCAGTCGAAGGATATTTTCATATCCAGACAGTTCAGAATCAAGGCCCGCACCCAGCTCAATGATAGTCGAAATTTTACCTTGCGACGTAATTGAACCAGAAACTGGTGTATATATACCTGCCATGGAACGAAGAAGTGTAGTTTTACCAGCTCCGTTATGACCAATTAAACCGACAGAGTCCCCATCCTTCAGCTCAAAGCTAACCTGCTCTAACGCAGTAATCGTCATAACCTCTCCGGGAGCTTTAGACAAAAGCCCACCAGTGCTAGCACTTACAAGAGCCTTCTTTAGTGATTTAGCCGCGCCGTTATAGACAGGGTACTTAATTGTGACATTATCAAAAATCAAATGAGCCATAATTAAACCCAAAAGGAAATGTGACGACGATGTTTACCAAATTGATAGACGGTGAACAGTCCGCCAATCACTAAAGCTGCAACACTAACTTGATAAACAAACAATGGTGGAACCGCACCTAAAATAGGGTCACGAATCAACGTAATAAAATAACTAAATGGGTTAGCCCATACGATTCCCTGGCCAAATTCCAACTGGTTCGGCCTATAGATAACTGGACTTAGAAAAAACATAAGCGGCATGATAGCTCCGATTATCTGTTCTAGATCTCGAAAACGAGCCCCCATCATTGCCAGTAAGAGAGTTATCCACCCCAAGTTAAGCAAAACCAAAAGCAAACCAGGTATCACCAAGAGTTGATTCAAATCAAATGAAAAATTAAAGTAAGCAACAACAGCAACCAAAACCACTGCATTGTGGCCAAGATTGATAAGCTGTCGCATTAACAGTTGAAGAGGAAATATAAAAAACGGGATTCTGATATTTCGTATAAAATGCGCATTTCTAGAAAATGTTGAAGGTGATTCCAAAATACAACCAGATAAGAACTGCCAAACAACCAAACCAACCGTTAATGATGGGACAAGTTTAACCGGATCATCCTTGAGCAACATACTCCACAGAAAACCTAAACCTGCTACGCTTACAGCAGTACTTAATACCATCCACCATGGCCCGAGCGCACTTCTTCTATAGCGCGCTTTAGTATCCCCCCAGGCGAAAAAGAATGCCATTTTTATCCGTCGCAGCCCAAGGAAGATGTCTTGGACACCCTCCTTAAGAGAAATAGACGGCGATGTAGACGCCAATACACTTTCAGAACTCAAATGGAGGCACCTCCAACGTATCTAGCAGCTTGAGACTTGAGGCTGTACTCTGTCTCATCGCAAAATGGCCCTTCTTCCTTATCAGACTTAACAAACATTTTTGTTTTAATTGCCATTTCTAAAGTGTTACCTATATCGAATCGCATTACGTTGTTATATTTAACCAAGCGAAACAATTCATCAAACGCAAATGATGTAGAGCACAAAACCCTAGGAGACAAGTCAAGACAGATTGATGCAATACCAGAACCATCTTGACCATTTTCGTAGTAAGGCAGCCACGAAATATCAACATTACTTACAACATCAAGAAAAGCTTGATCTTCGAGCTCCCCCATAAAGAAAACACGCCCCCGAAGCAGCTTGCTCTTGTTGACCATACTAATGAGACTATCAAGGTAAGAGTCAACAACTCCATTAGCCTTCAACGTCTGCGGATGCTGCCGCCCAAAAATAAGCAGCTTATAGTTATTCGGAAGCAGCTCTAATGCTTTCAAGGCATCTTTATGCCCTTTATAGGCACTAATATACCCAAACATCCCAATGAGAACGTCTTTTTCCATAAAATCCGCCTGATGCACAATCCTATCAAACGTATCACTATTACGTTTATAGTCAAAAGGCACCATCTTCAGCGGGTGTACGGAAACATTATCATATGAAAAAAAATCCAGAATTTGCTTTTCCGAGCGACGAGTATGAACAATCAATCTCGCGTTATTTTTTATAGCAGCAGCAACAATTTTCTTGTTTATATTAATATGGACTTCAGCGTATTTATCGCCTATTAAGTCCTTAAAACCACCTTTAATATCAAAATGCAAAAACTTCTTAATTGCACTTCTAGTACCAGACTGGGCTGCGGCAATCAAACGTGGAGAATGTAAAGTGACGCTTGTATTCTTATTTGCAGAAACTAATTTCTTGAAGCGACTGACAATGTCCCCTGGCAGTGTGCCGTATAAACCTGCCTCCATTTGGATGTTGACCAGGTCGAAGGTTTTCAATCGAGAACATATATCAAGAATATGTTCATTTGCCTTGTTTCTGACAGCATTATTTATAGATTGAAGCAGTTTCAGATCCAACTCCACTACTTCAACTTCAATATTACTATGAAAATGTTCAATACTATCATGAACAACACGAGTAAAAGCTGCGTTACCGCAGCTCTCGGAATAACTAGATACAATTGCCATTCTCATGCTGGTCACGCACGAACCCCTATCACATTTTCAGAATACCAGCGATACAAACGCTGAATGCCCAGTTCAAGATCTACAGATTGTGAAAAACCGAGAGCCTTCAACTGTGTGTTATTGACAACGCGAGATTGAATACCTACAGGTTTATCTGTCTGGAACTCAATATTCGTCAATCCAACCTGTTTACAAATCAACTCGGTCAATTGGCGAATCGTAGTTGCTGTACCACTGGATATATTGATTATATCTGATGACTGCTCGCACTCCATACACAGAAGAATCGCAGCTGCAGCATCGTCAAAATGAAGAAAATCACGCTCCGCAGTGCCATCACCCCATACAGAAAAAGGTAAATTTTCCTTATGTGCTTTATATGCCTTCATAATAAGCGAGGGAATGACATGACCGGAGCTGTCATTAAATCGGTCATTTTCACCATAGAGGTTTGTGAAGACCCCATAATTGAATCTAAAATCCTGAGTATCTTTTAGAACCTTTAGATATGCATACGCATGTCGTTTCGACATAGCATATCCAAACTCACCACCATGAGGCAGCCCATCAAAAAAGTCCTTCTCAATCAAAGGAATATTTTTATAGGGGTATGCATATGCTGCAACGGTGCCTGCAAAAAACATATAATCCACGGGATACTTACAGATCGCAGAGAATATATTTGCATTGATTAGAGAGTTTTCCATCAGAGAACGCATTTGGTTCTCAAGATTCCCTAACAAACCGAACACAACAGATGCCAAGTGAATAACAGCACTAGGCCGATGAAGCGAAAAATAATCCTCAACGGCACGGCTATCTAACAAATCAAGTTCCTGGCGTGTTGGTGACAGCACATGCTGATACCCTTGACTCCGCAAAGCGGAAAGGACGGCCTTTCCAAGGCCGCCCCCTGCACCAGTAACCAGAACTTTAGAATTCTGATTGATCTTATTCATGATGATTAAAGTATTTAAATCCGTGCTGTTTAACCAACTCATCACGTTGAGCTTCTTTTAGATCTTCGCGAATCATTTCTTGAACAAGCTCATAGAAACTAGTGGTTGGAGACCAACCCAACTTATTCTTGGCCTTGCTTGGGTCCCCTAGCAGAGTTTCAACTTCAGCAGGACGGAAGTAAACCGGATCTACAGCAACAATGCACTTACCAGTCGCATCGTCAAAGCCTTTCTCTTCAACATCTTTGCCTTCCCAACGAATTTTAATACCAATTTCATTAGCGGCAATTTCAACAAACTCTCTTACTGAATGCTGCTCACCAGTAGCGATAACAAAATCTTCAGCACTTTCCTGCTGTAGCATAAGCCACTGCATCTCTACATAATCACGCGCATGACCCCAGTCACGTAGCGCATCCATATTCCCCAAGTACAGGCACTCTTGAAGACCTAGCTTAATACGCGCCAATGCGCGGGTAATTTTACGAGTTACAAATGTTTCACCACGAATAGGGGATTCATGATTGAACAAAATACCGTTACAAGCATAGATACCATAGGATTCACGGTAGTTGACAGTAATCCAGTAGGCATACATCTTTGCCGCCGCGTAGGGAGAACGCGGATAGAACGGTGTCGTCTCTTTTTGAGGGATTTCTTGGACCAGCCCGTACAGCTCAGAGGTCGAAGCCTGATAAAAGCGTGTTTTCTTCTCAAGGCCAGCAATACGGATGGCCTCCAAAAGACGCAGAGTGCCCAAGGCATCAGAGTTTGCGGTGTACTCAGGCTCCTCAAATGAAACAGCTACATGGCTTTGAGCAGCCAAGTTATAAACTTCATCTGGTTGAACTTGCTGAACGATACGAATGAGGCTCGAGGAGTCGGTCAAATCACCGTAATGAAGGGTTAGATCATAACCTTTGCTGTGCGGGTCATGGTAGAGATGATCAATACGATGAGTGTTGAACATCGAGGCCCGACGACGGATACCATGAACCTCATAGCCTTTAGCCAGCAGAAACTCCGCAAGATAGGCACCATCTTGGCCTGTAATACCCGTAATCAGCGCTTTTTTCTTAGTCAAAATACAATCCCTCAGCAGCATTCTAATAATTTCTAGTTACTTCACCAGCAACTCAGAACCTAGGCAGTCATCCAACTGCAAAATAATACCAGCTGTAGCGACCTTCACCAAAAAAATGGTATCGATCACTACCGTATGCTGTATACACGCCCAGCCATCCGCCCCCTCAGCAAGCCAAGGATGACGGTTTCGGACTAATCAGACCTTCCAGCTCAGCAACCCGTACAGCCAACAAAGCAGCATCAGAACGCGTTTCAACATTGAGACGCAAAAGAGGCTCTGTATTGGATGATCTCAAATTAAACCTCCAATCAGAAAACTCAAGACTAATGCCATCAGTCTCATCCAGAGAGGGGTCCAGCACAGAATAGAATTCTTTTATACGCTGAATGATTTCCTGAGCATTTTCGACCTTGTAGTTAATTTCTCCACTACAAGGATATTTGGAGATTCTTTCATCGACCAAATGAGCCAACATTTTATTTGTCGAAGACATTAATGCTGCCACCAACAACCAAGGGATCATCCCACTGTCACAGTATGAGAAATCTCGAAAATAGTGGTGAGCACTCATTTCCCCACCATATAGCGCATCCTCTTCACGCATACGCTCCTTGATGAACGCATGCCCAGTCTTGCTCTGAACAGCTGCACCACCTGCCAACTCCACCTGCTCGATGGTATTCCACGTCAGCCGCGGATCGTGAATGACTTTACCACCCGGGTGCTGCTTGAGCAGCATTTCGGCCAGCAAGCCTACTAGGTAGTACCCCTCAATGAAGCGACCATCGGCGTCGAAGAAGAAACAGCGATCAAAATCACCATCCCAGGCCAACCCCAAATCACACTGGTTAGCTACCAGAGCCTCACTTGTCAGCTTGCGATTCTCAGGTAGTAGTGGGTTGGGTACCCCATTTGGAAAGTTGCCATCAGGCTCATCATTAATGAACACCCAATGAAACGGCAACCCTTTAGCTAGCGCGCGCAATACTGGACCAGCGGCACCATTACCTGGATCAGCTAGGATCTTTAGAGGCTTCAGCGCATTAACATCAATATAGGTCAACAGATGATCGATATAGGCGACCTTGCTGAAGGTTTGGCGAACCGTTCCTTTAGTTGCTGAGGCCTCACCTAAATCACCATTATTGACACGTACGCGAATTGCATCCAAACCAGTATCACCACTGATAGGACGAGCCCCCTCTCGCACCAACTTCATACCGTTATAACCCTTTGGGTTATGACTTGCGGTAATCATTACTCCACCGTCGACCTGATAGTAACCAGTGGCAAAATAGACTTCTTCTGTACCACAAAGCCCGATATCAATTACATTGGCGCCAGCCTCAGTAATCCCCCGAACAAGCGCCGCGGCTAGAGATGGGCTTTCCAGCCTCATATCTCGACCAACCACAAAGTTCTTTCCCTGCAACTCAGCAACGAGTGCGCGCCCTATGCGATAGGCGATATCATCATTGAGCTGGGCCGGAACCTGCCCACGGATATCATAAGCCTTGAAACATTGTGCCATGATAGGAGGATACATACTATTCACCAACTGAAATATCCGATACCACTCTAAGTCAGTAATACCAAGAGTGGTTTCCCTAGGAGCATATTGCCACTCCCAGCCAGAGACTGAGGTTGCCCCATATCCGGTCCGGAATTAATTATTTATCAACTCGACCATAATTATCTTCAAAGCGCACAATATCATCTTCCCCTAGATAATCACCGCTCTGCACTTCGATCAGCACCAAATCGATCACACCTGGATTTTTCAGACGATGCTTATGACCTGCACGAATAAAGGTGGATTCGTTAGTGTTGAGCATCAGCTCTTGGGCGTCATTGACAACCACTGCCATGCCACTGACGACGATCCAATGTTCGCTACGGTGGTGATGCATCTGCAACGACAAGGAGGCGCCGGGTTTGACCACAATACGCTTGATCTTGAAACGCTCACCGCTCTCCAAAGTAGTATAGGTACCCCATGGACGATGAACGGTACGGTGAAGCAGATGTAGATGGTGCCCCTGAGCCTTCAGCCGCCCCACAATATGTTTCACATCCTGGGCATGATCCTTATGAGCAATCAGAACAGCATCTGGAGTGTCGACAACCAACAGATCCTCAACACCAACCAATGCAGTCAAGCGTCCTTCACTGTTGACGTAATTGTTGCGCGAACCATGGGAGAACACCTCACCTTCAAAGCGGTTCCCCTGGTCATCCGCCGCAGTAAGCTCACTGACAGCATTCCAAGAACCAATATCGCTCCAACCAATATCACACGGGATAGTAGCAACTTTAGAGGAGCGCTCCATCAACGCATAATCGATAGAGATATCCGGAACATTGGCAAAGGAACCAGCGTCCAACGCCAAACAACTATACCCAGTGGCAGCAGTAAGGCGCGATTGCTCCAAGGTCAGAGCCACAGCAGCGAGCACTTCTGGAGCATGTTTCTGCAACTCATCTAGTACAGTACCAACACGGAAGCAGAACATTCCTGAGTTCCAGAAATAGTTACCGGCGGCAATATAGGACTCGGCAGTTTTCAAATCTGGCTTTTCAACAAAGCGTTCGACCTGCAAACCACCTTCAAGTGCAGCACCTTTGGCCGCCTCGATATAACCGAAGCCGGTTTCAGGATACTGGGGCTGAATACCGAAGGTCACCAACCACCCCTTGGCGGCTAGCTTGATAGCATTTGCCACTGCATCGGCAAAAGCAATTTCATCTTGAATCAAGTGGTCAGCGGCCAGCACCAGCATGTAAGCATCAAGACCATGGACCTCTTTCAAATGCAAGGCCGCAGCTGCAACGGCCGCAGCCGTATTACGGCCAAAGGGTTCAAGGATGTACCCTTGTGCCAGACCATTACCATGGATGGCGCGATATTCATCTTCGGTCTTGAACAGAAGCTCGCGATTAGTGACGGTTAACACCTCAACCACGCCTTCAAGCTTCGATGCACGCAGGAAGGTTTTCTGAATCAGATTCTGCCCATCCGGCAAGGCCATGAAAGGCTTTGGATGAGTCTCACGAGAAACAGGCCACAAGCGACTACCAACACCACCGGATAGAATTACCGGGATCAATTCCATATTTTGAATCCTTAACCGCCACTCGAAGATGGTAGATCTGAGCTGGCTACAGTCATATTTTTTCAGCGGAGCTCTAGCAATATGCCACTAGCCCTCACTGAACGAACTTACTTTACACACTACCTTACCGTCGCTTGATTGCTCCGAGCCAACGCTGGCAGAATTGCAAGAATATCAGAGAATATTGGCCGAAGCTTGCACGCGCAACGTCAGGAAGATGAGCATAGCAATGAGAATGCGAGCCATAGCCATCAGGCACATAAAAAAGCGACATCATTGATAACGCCAATACAACTTGATAGCCAGCCGACACATTCCGAGAAAGTTACACATCATCCTAGGTAGCCAATACCCAGATAGCCCGACCACAACATTATGCACACTGGGTCTTCCTACCGCTTTCATTGACGATGATTATGCGACGATCGGAAGAAAAAGGGCATGAGCTGTATTGCATCGACAGCATTGGCTTGCCACCTCTTAGGCCACTACAACGCCCTACCGATACTCAGCCTGCGACGCCTCGATACAGTGACGGCAGCCAGTACCGGTCCGATCGCCAATCCCACTAAAAACGCCGCCAACACCAGCATCGAGACAGGCAGTTGCGGCCCAGCCCAACCCAAAAACACCAAAACCACGTTTTGCTGATTCTCCAGCACAAACAACAACACGACAGCCACAATCACCAATACGATCAGCACCAGCAGCAGCTTTTTCAGATTACGCACACCCCTCTCCTCTACCTGCCCGCTCAAACGTGAACTTCGCCCTCTTCATCCTCATTCACCCGATCCCGAAGCTCTTTGCCTGGTTTGAAATGAGGAACGAATTTTCCGTCGAGACTGACAGACTGACCAGTCTTCGGATTACGACCTACACGCGGCGCACGATAGTGCAGAGAGAAGCTACCAAAGCCCCGAATCTCGATACGATCTCCGGTTGCCAGGCACTGGGACATTTGCTCAAGCATGGTCTTGATGGCCAGTTCCACATCCTTGGATGAGAGTAGCCCTTGATGGGTGACAATTCGTTCGATCAACTCCGACTTCGTCATATTTTTCCCTTCTTTTTCAAGCAGCTAGATAAGCGCTTCAAAGGTTTTAGCACGACCGGGGGATTTTGAACAGCCCAAGCATTGACTTATCTCCCACCTTGCGAAAACGCCACAAGCAAAGGCATTCAACAGCACGCGGAACGAAAACCCAACGGCAATTCGACCTTCCTCCACGCCATCCTACTAGCGGCATATGACAAGCATGGTCCGCGTGAGGTACCCCGCAGGATTCCAACCAAAGGGATAGTCACCCTCTTCGTCTTTGGCATCACTGGATCTGGTGATGACTTTGTAGCCATCCCCCTTGCATTCACGCTCAGCGCGCCTGTAGCACTTGCCCCATCCAGCCCCAAGACCGGAGCAGTCGATCTCGATGCCGCTGACACCACGGATCGCATGGACCTTGGCGTTGGTCGTACAACCCACCAAGACTAGAACCGCAAAAACCACAATGAGATTTTTCATCTACTTCCTTATACCGGGCAATCGCCCCACCATCATTCAGCTCAAGCAAGCCTAGCCCTGAATAGGTTATTGATCCGCTTAAGAAAATAGACACCCGAATGACTCTATTGGTTTCCCCCTTGACAGATGCAAGCCAGAACCCAAATCGCAGACACAAAAAAGGGCGACCGAAGTCGCCCTTTTTCTATGGTCTGACAGAACTTAGTTCTGCTTTTCCATCTGTGCACGCAGCAGGTCGCCCAGAGTGGTAGGACCAGCAGCGATATCCGAAGCAGCTGGCTTGTCGCGCAGGCTCTGGATAGCTTCTTTCTCGTCTTCAACGTCTTTCGACTTGATCGAGAGCTGGATTACACGGCTCTTACGGTCAACGCTGATGATCTTGGCTTCAACTTCTTCGCCTTCTTTCAGGACGTTACGAGCATCTTCGATGCGGTCACGGCTGATTTCGGAGGCTTTCAGAGTCGCTTCGATATCGTTGGCCAGGGTGATGATGGCGCCTTTGGCGTCAACTTCTTTTACAACACCCTTAACGATTGCACCCTTGTCGTTCTCTTGAACGTACTCGGAGAACGGATCGCTTTCCAGCTGTTTGATACCCAGGGAGATGCGCTCACGCTCCGGGTCAACCGACAGGATAACGGTGTCCAGCTCGTCGCCCTTCTTGAAGCGGCGTACGGCTTCTTCGCCCACTTCGTTCCAGGAGATGTCGGACAGGTGAACCAGACCGTCGATGCCACCGTCCAGACCAATGAAGATACCGAAATCGGTGATCGACTTGATGGTGCCGGAGATTTTGTCGCCCTTGTTGAACTGGCCAGAGAAATCTTCCCATGGGTTAGATTTGCACTGCTTGATGCCCAGGGAGATACGACGACGCTCTTCGTCGATGTCCAGAACCATAACTTCCACTTCGTCGCCGACTTGTACGACTTTCGAAGGATGGATGTTCTTGTTGGTCCAGTCCATTTCCGAAACGTGCACCAGACCTTCAACGCCTTCTTCCAGCTCAGCGAAGCAGCCGTAGTCGGTCAGGTTGGTTACACGAGCGGTAACGCGAGTGCTTTCTGGGTAACGGGCTTTGATAGCGACCCATGGATCTTCGCCCAGTTGCTTCAGGCCCAGGGAAACACGATTGCGCTCGCGATCGTACTTCAGAACCTTGACATCGATCTCGTCGCCAACGTTGACGATTTCGGAAGGATGCTTGATACGCTTCCAAGCCATGTCGGTGATGTGCAGCAGGCCATCGACGCCACCCAGATCGACGAATGCGCCGTAATCGGTGAGGTTTTTGACGATACCTTTGACTTGCTGACCTTCCTGCAGGGATTCCAGCAGAGCTTCACGCTCAGCGGAGTTCTCGGCCTCGAGGACGCTACGGCGGGAAACGACAACGTTGTTGCGCTTCTGGTCGAGCTTGATGACTTTAAACTCGAGCTCTTTGCCTTCCAGGTGCGTGGTGTCGCGCACTGGACGGACGTCAACCAGAGAACCTGGCAGGAACGCACGGATGCCGTTAACGTCGACAGTGAAGCCGCCTTTAACCTTACCGTTGATAACGCCCTTGACCACTTCTTCGGCTGCGAAGGCTGCTTCCAGAACGATCCAGCATTCAGCGCGCTTGGCTTTTTCACGGGACAGCTTGGTTTCGCCAAAGCCGTCTTCAACCGAATCCAGAGCAACGTGAACTTCATCACCAACATTGATGGACAGTTCGCCAGCATCGTTGTAGAACTGCTCAAGCGGGATAAGCGCTTCAGACTTCAGACCAGCGTGAACGGTTACCCAACGCGCTTGGTAGTCGATGTCGACGATAACACCGGTGATGATGGAGCCTGCCTGAAGGTTCAGGGTTTTTAGGCTTTCTTCAAAGAGTTCCGCAAAGCTTTCGCTCATTTTAATTCCTGTTGATAAGGGCGAAGAATACGCCCATCTGCCACATCCCAGACAATGTGGGTTACGTTCATATAAAAGAAGGACCGCAGGACTATGACTGGTCCCCTGCGCTCCTCCTTGGTCACCCGGCGATATCGCGAATGGCGATTTCACTCAGGATGCGTTCCAACACCTGCTCGATGGACAACTCCGTGGAATCCAGCTGTATCGCGTCAACCGCCGGTTTGAGCGGGGCGACTGCTCGCTGGGTGTCACGCTCATCGCGCGCACGAATCTCATCTAGCAGACTCGACAGACTAACACCATCGACTTTTCCCTTCAACTGCAAGTAACGGCGGCGCGCACGTTCCTCGGCACTGGCAGTGAGAAATATCTTCAGGGGCGCATCGGGAAATACCACTGTCCCCATGTCGCGCCCATCGGCCACCAGTCCCGGCGGCTCCTGAAAAGCCCGCTGACGCTGCAGCAGCGCATCGCGCACGGCCGGCAGCGCAGCAACCTGGGATGCCCAGGCGCCCACCTGCTCGTTGCGCAAATCGTCGGTGACGTCATCACCCTCCAGGATGATGCGTTGCGGATGACCTTCGGTCGCGCCGACGAACTGCACATCCAGATGAGCCGCCAACAGTTTCAGCGATTCCTCATTGGTCAAGTCGACACCATGATTGCGCGCAGCAAAAGCCAGCAAACGGTACAAGGCACCGGAATCCAACAGACACCAACCCAAGCGCTTGGCCAGAATCCCGGCGATAGTGCCCTTGCCCGAGCCACTTGGCCCATCGATGGTGATGACGGGTGCCTTGATGTTCACGACTGAGCCTCTTGCGCAACGCGAATGCCGACCTGCGCGCACAATGCGAGGAAGTTCGGGAAGGACGTGGCAACGTTGGCGCAATCATGGATGCGGATTGGCGCATTGGCGCGCAACGAGGCCACGCTGAACGCCATGGCGATACGGTGGTCGCCATGCCCGTGCACTTCGCCGCCGCCAATCTGGCTGCCATCGATGATGATACCGTCCGGCGTCGGCTCGCACTTGACGCCCAGGGCCAGCAGGCCATCCGCCATCACCTGAATACGGTCGGACTCCTTGACCCGCAGCTCTTCAGCGCCACGCAGCACGGTACGCCCTTCGGCACAGGCCGCGGCAACGAACAGCACCGGGAATTCGTCGATCGCCAACGGGACCAGTTCTTCCGGAATATCGATCCCCTTGAGCTTCGCTGCGCGAACACGCAGGTCCGCCACCGGTTCGCCGCCGACTTCCCGCTGGTTCTCCAGGCTGATATCAGCCCCCATCAGGCGCAGGATATCGATTACCCCGGTACGAGTCGGGTTAATGCCAACGTGCTCGAGCACCAGCTCGGAACCTTCGGCGATGGACGCAGCCACCAGGAAGAAGGCCGCCGAGGAGATATCCGCAGGCACCTCGATATGGGTCGCCTGCAGCTTGCCACCGAACTCGACCGAGGCCGTGGCGCCGTCGACCGCCACCGGATAACCGAAACCACGCAGCATGCGCTCGGTGTGATCACGGGTTGGCGCAGGCTCAGTCACCGTGGTCTTGCCCTCGGCGTACAGGCCAGCCAACAGCAGGCAGGACTTAACCTGGGCACTGGCCATTGGCATGGTGTAAGTCAGGCCCTTGAGCTTGTGACCGCCACGGATGGTCATCGGCGGACGCCCTTCCGCGGCAGTTTCAATCACCGCCCCCATCTCGCGCAGCGGATTGGCTACGCGATTCATCGGACGCTTGGACAGCGAAGCATCACCCGTCAGCACGCTATCGAAACTCTGCGCAGCCAGTAGGCCGGACAGCAGACGCATCGAGGTGCCGGAATTGCCCAGATAGATCGGTCCCGGAGCCGGCTTCAGGCCATGCAGGCCAACGCCATGAATGGTCACGCGACCATGGTGCGGGCCTTCGATCACCACGCCCATGTCACGGAAAGCCTGCAGCGTCGCCAGGGCGTCCTCGCCCTCGAGGAAGCCTTCGACTTCGGTAGTACCTTCAGCCAGGGAGCCGAGCATGATCGAACGGTGAGAAATCGACTTGTCGCCTGGTACACGAATCCGCCCAGTCAGGCGGCCACCAGGATTTGCCAGGAAAATCAGGTTATTGGAGTTCATAGCGTCCACATAGGCCCGACGGGCCAGGATTTTACTGAAATGCTCGCGAGCAACCCGGGCGCGAGTGAATACGCCCAACAACTGGTGCCCATCCCCTGCATCGACCGCGTCGCGCAAGGCGTCGAGGTCGTTGCGAAATGTATCGAGTGTGCGCAGGACAGCTTCGCGATTGGCGAGGAAGATATCGTGCCACATGACCGGGTCACTACCGGCGATTCTCGTGAAATCACGGAAACCGCCCGCAGCGTAGCGGAAGATGTCCAGATTTTCACTGCGCTTGGCCAACGAATCGACCAGACCGAACGCCAGCAAGTGCGGCAGATGACTGGTCGCCGCCAACACTTCATCGTGGCGCTCGACCTGCATATGCTCGACATCGGCCCCCAGCTCTCGCCAGAGCTTGTCGACCACCGCCAGCGCTGCCGGGTCGGTCTGTTCCAGCGGTGTCAGGATCACCTTGTGGCGACGGAACAACTGGCCATTGGCGGCCTCCACCCCACTCTGCTCGGAACCGGCGATCGGATGCCCCGGGACGAAGCGCGGCGGCATGCCGCCAAAAGCCTCGGTCGCCGCTCGCACCACATTGCCCTTGGCGCTGCCGACATCGGTCAGGATCGCCTGCCCCAGATCCATGCCGGCCAGAATCGCCAGTAGCTTTTCCATGGCCAGAATCGGTACCGCCAGCTGGATCACGTCAGCGCCCTGGCACGCCAGCGCCAGGTCTTCTTCACAGCGATCCACCACGCCCAGCTCAACGGCCAGCTTGCGCGATTGCGGATCGAGATCGACGCCGACCACCTCGCGGCATACGCCACTTTCACGCAGGCCCTTGGCAAAGGAACCGCCGATCAGTCCCAGACCGACTACCACCAGGCGACCGATCATAGGCACCGCAGGTTGCACTGGAATGACATCAACCACGAGCCAGAACCTTGGCCAAAGCCTCGAGGAAACGCGTGTTTTCAGCCGGCAGGCCAATGGTCACGCGCAGGTGATTCGGCATGCCGTAGTTGGCCACCGGACGCACGATCACCCCTTCACGCAACAAGCCCTGGAACACCGGCGCGGCAACCCGCCCGACATCCACCGCGATGAAGTTGCCCCTGGAAGCGATCCAGCTCAGGCCCAGCTCCCGGAAACCGGCTTCCAGCTGCTGCATGCCCGCCTCGTTCAGACGACGGCTCTCGGCCAGGTAATCGGTATCCTCCAGCGCCGCACACGCCGCCGCCAGGGCCAGGCTGTTGACGTTGAATGGCTGGCGAACGCGATTGAGCACATCAGCCACTGTCGGAGTCGACAAGCCATAACCCACCCGCAACGCGGCCAGGCCGTAGGCCTTGGAGAAGGTTCGCGAAACCAGCAGGTTCGGATAGGCCGCCAGGAAATCCAGGCCATCCGGCAGATCGCTGCCTTCGGCATATTCGATGTACGCCTCGTCCAGCACTACCAGCACATGCGCCGGTACGTCCTGGAGGAACTCGTCCAGCGCCTCGGCGCTGAACCAGGTACCGGTCGGATTGTTCGGGTTGGCGATAAAGACCACCCGGGTATCGGCATCGATGGCCTGCAGCATGGCCGGCAAGTCATGCCCCCAGTCCTTGGCCGAAATCACGCGGGCTTCGGCGCCCACTGCCTGGGTAACGATCGGGTAGACCGCAAAGGCGTGTTCGCTGAACACCGCATTCAGGCCAGGCGCCAGATAGGCTCGGGCAACCAGTTCCAGAATGTCGTTGGAACCGTTACCCAGGGTGACCTGCGCCAGCTCGACGCCACAGCGCTCGGCCAGCAGGGTCTTGAGCGCAAAGCCATTGCCATCTGGGTAACGTGTCAGCTCGGCCAGCTCTTCGCGAATCGCCGCCAGCGCCTTGGGGCTGGCGCCCAGCGGGTTTTCGTTGCTCGCCAGCTTGACGATTTTCGCCGGATCGATATCCAGCTCGCGTGCCAGTTCGTCCACGGGCTTGCCCGGAACGTAAGGCGAAAGTTGTTGCACGCCCGGCTGCGCCAGAGCGAGGAAGTCGCCACTCATTGTTAAAGCCTCAGAGAACCGCTTTCGGGTAGGAACCCAGCACCTTGAGTGCCACTGCTTCCTGACTGATCTTTTCCAGCACACCCTTGATCAATGGATCGCGATGGTGGCCGACGAAGTCGATGAAGAACACATAGGTCCACTTGCCGCTGCGCGAAGGCCGGGTTTCGATACGCGTCAGATCGATGCCGTTGTCATGGAAAGGCACCAGCAGCTCATGCAGAGCGCCAGGCTTGTTGCTCATGGAAACGATGATCGAGGTCTTGTCGTCGCCGGTCGGCGGTACTTCCTGGTTGCCGATCATCAGGAAGCGCGTGGAGTTGTCCGGGCGATCCTCGATTTTCTCGGCCAGACGGGTCAAGCCGTACAGGCTCGCCGCCATGTCGCCGGCGATGGCCGCCGAGTTCCATTCGCCCTTGACCCGCTTGGCCGCTTCGGCGTTGCTGGAAACCGCAACCCGCTCGACATTCGGATAATGGGCATCCAGCCACTTGCGGCACTGCGCCAGGGATTGGGCATGAGAGTAGATGCGGCTGATGCTGTCGGTCTTGGTGTTTTCACCGACCAGCAGATGATGGTGGATACGCAGCTCGACCTCGCCGCAGATCACCATGTCGTGCTCCAGGAAACTGTCGAGGGTGTGGTTGACCGCACCCTCGGTGGAGTTTTCCACAGGCACCACGCCAAAGTTCACCGCACCCGCCGCCACTTCACGGAACACCTCGTCGATCGCCGCCATCGGCTTGCTGATCACCGCGTGACCGAAGTGCTTCATGGCTGCAGCCTGGGTGAAGGTGCCTTCCGGACCGAGGTAAGCCACTTTCAGCGGCTGCTCGAGCGCCAGGCAGGACGACATGATTTCACGGAACAGCCGCGCCATCTCTTCGTTGCCCAACGGCCCCTGGTTGCGCTCCATCACCCGCTTGAGCACCTGAGCTTCACGCTCAGGACGATAGAACACCGGCACTTCGCCTTCGGCCAGCGAGGCCATCTTTACTCGCGCGACTTCCTGGGCGCAGCGCGCACGCTCACTGATCAACTCCAGGACTTTCTCGTCCAGAGCGTCAATGCGCAGGCGCAGTGCCTTGAGTTCTTGCTCAGACATTAGCCGTGTTCCTTCTCGAACTCTGCCATGTACGCCACCAGCGCGTTGACCGCATTGATGTCGACGGCGTTGTAGATGGAGGCGCGCATGCCGCCTACCGAACGGTGACCCTTGAGGTTCAACAGACCACGCGCGTCGGCACCGGCCAGGAACGGCTTGTCCAGACGGTCATCGGCCAGGCGGAACGGTACGTTCATCCACGAGCGGTCCGACTTGTTGATCGGGTTGCTGTACAGGCCGCTGGCGTCGATGAAGTCGTACAGGGTGCGCTGCTTGACGTCATTGAGCTTGGCGATGGCTTCCACCCCACCCTGCTCCTTGAGCCACTCGAACACCAGGCCGGACAGGTACCAGGCCAGGGTCGGTGGAGTGTTGTACATCGAGCCGTTATCCGCCGCGACCTTGTAGTCGAGCATGGTCGGGCACAGCGAGCGCGCGCGACCCAGCAGGTCCTCGCGAACGATATTGACCAGGATGCCGCTCGGGCCGATGTTTTTCTGCGCGCCGGCGTAGATCATGCCGAAACGGGAGATATCCACAGGGCGCGAGAGGATGTCGGAGGACATGTCGGCCACCAGCGGAACGTCGCCGGTTTCCGGGACCCACTGGAATTCCAGGCCGCCGATGGTTTCGTTCGGCGCGTAGTGCACGTAGGCCGCGTCTTTCGACAGCTGCCATTCGTTCTGACCAGGGATGGCGAAATAATCGTAAGGCTTGGCGGTGGCAGCCACATTGACATGGCCGTAGCGCGAGGCTTCTTCAATGGCTTTCTGCGACCAGATACCGGTGTCGATATAGTCGGCAGTGCCATTTTCCGGCAGCAGGTTCAGTGGGATCTGAGCAAATTGCTGGCTGGCGCCGCCTTGCAGAAACAGCACTTTATAGTTCGAGGGGATATTCAGCAGATCACGCAGATCCTGCTCGGCCTTGGTGGCGATGGAGACGAACTCATCACTGCGATGGCTCATCTCCATGACCGACAGGCCCTTGCCATGCCAATCCAGCAATTCGGCCTGGGCACGCAACAGGACAGCTTCAGGTAGCGCAGCGGGACCTGCGCAGAAGTTATAGGCTCGTTTGCTCACATCCACTCTCGCTATGCATTCACGGTAGCGGACAGAGCAAACACTCTGCCCTGCTACGATTTATTTAGTCTTGCGACTCTTCTTCGCCTGCGGCGTCAGCCTGCTGGCCTTCGACGGCATCATCCGAGTCGGTCGCCGCATCCAGCACGGCGCCCTCGAGCACCTCGCCATCTTCGTCTTCCAATTCGTCGCCTTCGACTTCGGACGGCTCCTGAACCCGCTCAAGGCCTACCAGCGTTTCGTCGTTAGCCAGCTTGATCAAGGTCACGCCCTGGGTGTTACGACCCAGGCTGGACACTTCGTCGACCCGGGTGCGCACCAGGGTGCCCTGGTCGGAAATCAGCATGATTTCCTCGCCGTCGAGCACCTGGACCGCGCCGACCAGACGGCCGTTACGCTCGTTGCTGACCATGGCGATAACGCCTTGACCGCCACGCTTGTACTCAGGGAACTCGGTGATCGCCGTACGCTTGCCATAACCACGCGCCGAAGCGGTGAGGATCTGGCTGCCTTCTTCCGGGATCAGCATGGAGATCAGCTTCTGCCCTTCCGGCAGACGCATGCCGCGCACACCGCGGGCGGTACGGCCCATGGCACGAACGTCGGACTCCTTGAAGCGAGTCACCTTGCCGCCATCGGAGAACAGCATGACTTCGCGCTCGCCATCGGTGATCGCGGCGGAAATCAGCACATCGCCCTCGTCCAGTTCCAGCGCGATCAGACCGACGCTGCGCTGACGGCTGAAGGATTCCAGCGGGGTCTTCTTCACGGTGCCGTTGGCGGTCGCCATGAAGATGTAGTGACCTTCGGTGTATTCCTCGACCGGCAGCATGGTGGTGATGTACTCACCATCGTCCAGCGGCAGCAGGTTGACCAGCGGACGGCCGCGGGCGGCACGGGAAGCCTCGGGAATTTCGTAGGTTTTCAGCCAGTAGACCTTGCCCTTGCTGGAGAACAGCAACAGCGTGGTGTGACTGTTGGCCACCAGCAGGTGAGCGATGTAGTCCTCATCCTTGACGCCGGTTGCCGACTTGCCTTTACCGCCACGACGCTGGGCCTGGTACGCAGCCAGCGGCTGGGTCTTGGCATAACCGCCGTGGGAAATGGTCACGACGCGTTCTTCTTCCGGAATCATGTCGCCCAGGGTCAGGTCGAGACGGGCATCGAGGATCTCGGTGCGACGCACATCGCCGTATTCGGCGCGAATCACTTCCAGCTCTTCGCGGATCACTTCCATCAGGCGCGTGGCGCTGTTGAGGATGCGGATCAGCTCGCCGATCTGATTGAGGATCTCCTGGTACTCGGCCAGCAGTTTTTCATGCTCGAGGCCGGTCAGGCGGTGCAGACGCAGTTCCAGGATGGCCTGTGCCTGCTCTGGCGACAGGAAGTACTTGCCGTCGCGCAGACCGTATTGCGGATCGAGGTTCTCCGGACGGCAGGAATCCGCGCCGGCGCGCTCGACCATGGTCATCACCGCGCTGGATTCCCAAGGCGTGCTGACCAGCGCTTCCTTGGCTTCCGACGGGGTCGGTGAAGCCTTGATCAGGGCGATGACCGGGTCGATGTTCGACAGGGCAACGGCCTGGCCTTCGAGAATGTGGCCACGTTCACGAGCCTTGCGCAGTTCGAACACAGTGCGGCGGGTCACCACTTCACGACGGTGACGCACGAAGGCTTCCAGCAGGTCCTTCAGGTTGAGGATCCGCGGACGACCGTCGATCAGCGCAACGATGTTGATACCGAACACGCTCTGCAGCTGGGTCTGGGCGTAGAGGTTGTTGAGGATCACCTCCGGCACTTCGCCACGGCGCAGCTCGATCACCACGCGCATACCGTCCTTGTCGGACTCGTCGCGCAGCTCGGTGATGCCTTCGAGCTTCTTCTCCTTGACCAGCTCGGCGATCTTCTCGATCAGACGCGCCTTGTTCAACTGGTAAGGCAGCTCGGTGATGACGATCTGCTGACGGCCACCGACCTTGTCGATGTCCTCGATGATCGAGCGGGCACGCATGTAAATGCGTCCGCGACCGGTACGGTAGGCTTCGATGATGCCTTCGCGACCGTTGATGATCGCCGCAGTCGGGAAATCCGGGCCCGGGATGTGCTGCATCAGCTCATCGACGGTCAGTTCCGGGTTGTCGATCAACGCCAGGCAACCGTCGATGACTTCGCCGAGGTTGTGCGGCGGAATGTTGGTCGCCATGCCCACGGCGATACCGCTGGAGCCGTTGACCAGCAGGTTGGGGATCTTGGTCGGCATGACCGCGGGGATCAGCTCGGTGCCGTCGTAGTTCGGCACCCAGTCCACGGTTTCCTTGTGCAGGTCGGCCAGCAGCTCGTGCGCCAGCTTGGTCATGCGCACTTCGGTGTATCGCATGGCCGCCGCGTTGTCGCCGTCGACCGAACCGAAGTTACCCTGGCCGTCTACCAGCAGGTAGCGCAGGGAGAATGGCTGGGCCATACGAACGATGGTGTCGTACACCGCGGTATCACCGTGCGGGTGATACTTACCGATCACGTCACCGACAACACGGGCAGATTTCTTGTACGGCTTGTTCCAGTCGTTACCGAGCTCGCTCATCGCGTACAGCACACGCCGGTGCACGGGCTTCAAGCCATCGCGCGCATCAGGCAGTGCCCGCCCGACGATTACGCTCATCGCGTAGTCGAGATAGGACTGTTTCAGCTCGTCTTCGATATTGACCGGGAGGATTTCTTTGGCCAGTTCGCCCATGAGAAGCCTGATTCCTTTTTCTGGTGAAACTTCGTCACATCCATATGGGACGAACGAAGCTCGCCGCTGCAGGCCTAGTGCCATGCACCGACTTACGACAAATCAACAAGTTATGCCATGGATTTGCGCAGTGAAGGCGGTCACTTCGGACCACCTTGGAAACCGCCGGATGTTATCACAATCGCCGCCACGCACCTATCCCCCTGATGCGCATGGAGCATAGTTAGTTGACCGATGACAGGCTGATAAGAGACGAGAGAAGCTCAGAGGCGGATTTCGCGCATAAATGCGGATTTTTTCCGGACTGACGACCGTCCCTCGACAGCCGCCAGCGAAACTTTTTGCAAAATGACCTCAGTGCAGGCGCTTGCGGCACATCAACTGGGCCATTTTTGCGGTGTCGGGACGCTCGACGATGCCTTTCTCGGTGACGATGGCGTCGATCAGGTCCGCCGGGGTGACGTCGAATACCGGGTTGTAGGCCTCCACATCCGCCCCGACCCGCTTGCCACCGACCTCGAGCAACTCCTTGCCATCACGCTCTTCGATCGGAATGTCTTCGCCGCTGGCCAGGGCCATGTCGATGGTCGAACTCGGCGCGACCACCATGAAACGCACCCCGTGGTGCATCGCATTGACCGCCAGCTGATAGGTGCCGATCTTGTTCGCCACGTCGCCGTTGGCAGTAATGCGGTCGGCACCGACGATCACCCAGGTCACGCCCTTGGTTTTCATGATGTGCGCAGCGGCGGAGTCGGCATTCAAGGTCACCGGGATGCCTTCGTTGGCCAGCTCCCAGGCGGTCAGCCGCGAGCCCTGCAGCCAGGGACGGGTCTCATTGGCATACACCCGCTCGACCATCCCCTCGATAAAGGCCCCGCGAATCACCCCCAGGGCCGTGCCGAAGCCTCCGGTCGCCAGGGCGCCGGTGTTGCAATGGGTCAGGATGGCCTGGGCATTGCCCTGATGCCGGCGAATCAGGTCAACACCTAATTGGGCCATGGTCAGGTTGGCTTCGCGGTCGCTTTCATGAATGGCCAGGGCTTCCGCTTCCAGCACCGCCAGCGGGTCGGCGTGGCCCTTGAGGCGCTCCAGGCGCTCACGCATGCGGTTCAGCGCCCAGAACAGGTTGACCGCGGTCGGGCGCGAATCGGCGAGCAGCGCAAAGTCTTCCTCCATCGCCGCCTGCCAGTCGCCACCGGCGGCAAAACGCGCGCGCGCGGCCAGGACCACGCCATACGCGGCGCTGATACCGATCGCCGGCGCACCACGCACCACCATTTCGCGAATGGCGCCTGCGACGCCCGCCGCGCTGGTGTAGGCGATCCAGCGTTCTTCGAAGGGCAAAATACGCTGATCGAGCAGATACAGGGCGTCATCCCGCCAATCGATGGCCTTCACCTTCTCCGCAGCCAACAGTCGGTCGCGCATCCCTCACCCCGCACTCATGAACAAAAGCCGCCGATTATAGCGATCCCCCGGCGAAGACGCTCGGGTATACTTCGCCATCCTCCACAAACGCCCTGGAACCGATCTTCGATGCCGAACCCTGTCGTTGCGCTCGACCTACTCCTGTTGCCGACCTGGCTGGTGCCTGTTGAACCGGCCGGCGTAGTGCTCAAGGAGCACGGCCTGGGTATCCGCGACGGCCGCATCGTGTTCATCGGCCCGCGTGCCGACGCCTTGAAGCTGCAGGCTGCCGAGGTCCGCGAGCTGCCTGGCATGCTGCTCAGCCCCGGCCTGATCAATGCCCACGGCCACGCGGCGATGACCCTGTTCCGCGGCCTGGCCGACGACCTGCCGCTGATGACCTGGCTGGAAAACCACATCTGGCCCGCCGAAGCCAAATGGGTCGATGAAGCCTTCGTCCGCGACGGTACCGACCTGGCCATCGCCGAACAGCTCAAAGGCGGCATCAGCTGTTTTTCCGACATGTACTTCTTCCCGAAGGTTGCCAGCGAGCGCGTGCACAACAGCGGCATTCGGGCGCAGATCGCCATTCCGATCCTCGACTTTCCGATTCCGGGCGCCCACAGCGCCGACGAGGCCATCCGCCAGGGCGTCGAGCTGTTCAGCGACCTCAAGCATCATCCGCGCATCAAGATCACCTTCGGCCCCCACGCGCCCTATACGGTCGGCGACGAAAACCTGGAGAAGATCCGGATCATTGCCGAAGAACTCGATGCATCCATTCATATGCATGTCCATGAAACCGCCTTCGAGGTGGAACAGGCCATCGCCCGGCACGGCGAACGCCCCCTGGCCCGCCTGGCGCGGCTGGGACTGCTCGGGCCGCGCTTCCAGGCCGTACACATGACCCAAATCAGCGATGACGACCTGGCTTTGCTGGTAGAAACCAACAGCAATGTCATTCATTGCCCGGAGTCGAACCTGAAACTGGCCAGCGGCTTCTGCCCGGTGGAACGGCTGTGGCAGGCTGGCGTCAATGTTGCAGTAGGCACCGACGGGGCCGCCAGCAACAACGACCTGGACCTGCTCGGCGAAACCCGCACCGCCGCGCTGCTGGCCAAGGCCGTGGCGGGCTCGGCCACCGCCCTGAATGCCCACCAGGCACTGCGCATGGCCACGCTCAACGGCGCGCGGGCCCTGGGCCTGGAGAGCGAAATCGGCTCGCTGGAGCTCGGCAAGGCCGCGGACCTGGTGGCCTTCGACCTGTCTGGCCTGACGCAGCAACCGATCTACGACCCGGTTTCGCAGCTTATATATGCCACCGGCCGCGATTGCGTGAAACACCTTTGGGTCGCCGGCAAGCAATTGCTCGACGACCGGCGCCTGACGCGCCTGGACGAACAACAGCTGCACGCCACGGCGACAGCCTGGGGCCGGCGCATCAGCGGCCATACCGAATAGCAGGAACCCTCGAGCCGCGGCTCGAGACCGATAGCAAGCATTTTCCAGATTCAGAGGATTACCCATGAGCAACGTCGACCACGCCGAAATCGCCAAATTCGAAGCCCTCGCCCATCGTTGGTGGGACCGCGAAAGCGAATTCAAGCCGCTGCACGATATCAACCCGCTGCGGGTCAACTGGATTGACGAGCGCGTCAACCTGGCCGGCAAGAAAGTCCTCGACGTCGGTTGCGGCGGCGGTATCCTCAGCGAAGCCATGGCCCAGCGCGGCGCCACGGTAACCGGCATCGACATGGGCGAGGCCCCGCTGGCGGTGGCACAGCTGCATCAACTGGAGTCCGGGGTGAACGTCGAATACCGGCAGATCACCGCCGAAGCCCTGGCCGAGGAGATGCCCGAGCAGTTCGACGTCGTCACCTGCCTGGAGATGCTCGAGCACGTACCGGACCCGTCCTCGGTGATCCGCGCCTGCTTCCGCATGGTCAAGCCCGGCGGCCAGGTGTTCTTCTCCACCATCAACCGCAATCCGAAGGCCTACTTGTTCGCCATCATCGGCGCCGAATACATCATGAAGCTGCTGCCACGCGGCACCCATGACTTCAAGAAATTCATCCGCCCTTCCGAACTGGGTGCCTGGAGCCGCGACGCCGGCCTGACCGTCAAGGACATCATCGGCCTGACCTACAACCCGCTGACCAAGCACTACAAGCTGGCCGCCGACGTCGACGTCAACTACATGATCCAGACCCTGCGAGAGGAATAAGCCCATGCGTATCAGAGCAGTTCTTTTCGACATGGACGGCACCCTGCTCGACACCGCGCCGGACTTCATCGCCATCTGCCAGGCCATGCGCGCCGACCGCGGCCTGGCGCCGATCGCGGACAAGCATATTCGTGACGAAATCTCCGGCGGCGCCCGGGCGATGGTGGCCGTGACCTTCTCGATGGACCCGGAGTCCCCGGGCTTCGAGGAACTGCGCCTGGAGTTCCTCGAGCGCTACCTCAAGCATTGCGCGGTGCACAGCAAGCTGTTCGACGGCATGGCCGAGCTGCTGGCCGATATCGAGAAGGCCAATCTGCTCTGGGGCGTGGTCACCAACAAGCCGGTGCGTTTTGCCGAGCCGATCATGCAGCAGCTGGGCCTGGCGGAACGTTCCGCCCTGCTGATCTGTCCGGATCACGTAAAGAACAGTAAACCCGATCCGGAACCGTTGATCCTCGCGTGCAAGATGCTCGACCTCGACCCGGCCAGCGTCCTGTTCGTCGGCGACGACCTGCGCGACATCGAATCGGGCCGCGATGCAGGCACCAGGACCGCCGCCGTGACCTACGGCTACATCCATCCGGACGACAATCCCAAGCATTGGGGCGCCGACGTGGTGGTCGATCACCCACTGGAACTGCGCCAGGTCCTGGATCAGGCGCTGTGCAGCTGCTGACCGGCCCAGGCTTTCGCTTCTGATTTCCCGAGGTTTTTATGTTTGATTATTCCGCCCGCCCCGAACTGCTCAAGGATCGGGTCATCCTGGTCACCGGCGCTGGCCGCGGCATCGGTGCCGCTGCCGCCAAGACCTTCGCCGCCCACGGCGCCACCGTGCTGCTGCTGGGCAAGACCGAAGCCAACCTGACCCAGGTCTACGACGAGATCGAAGCCGCCGGCCATCCTCAGCCGGTGGTGATTCCGTTCAACCTGGAAACCGCCCTGCCGCACCAGTACGACGAACTGGCCGCCATGGTCGAAGCCGAGTTCGGCCACCTCGACGGCCTGCTGCATAACGCCTCGATCATTGGTCCACGCACGCCGCTGGAACAGCTGTCGGGCGAGAACTTCATGCGTGTGATGCAAGTCAACGTCAACGCTATGTTCATGCTGACCAGTACCCTGCTGCCGCTGCTCAAGCTGTCCCAGGACGCCTCGGTGGTGTTCACCTCCAGCAGCGTTGGCCGCAAGGGCCGTGCCTACTGGGGCGCCTATGGCGTTTCGAAGTTCGCCACCGAAGGCCTGATGCAAACCCTGGCCGACGAAGTCGACGGCGTCGCACCGGTGCGCGCCAACAGCGTCAATCCAGGCGCTACCCGCACCAGCATGCGCGCCCAGGCCTACCCGGGGGAAAATCCGAGCAACAACCCGGCCCCCGAGGAGATCATGCCGGTCTACCTGTACCTCATGGGTCCGGACAGTAGCGGGATCAACGGCCAGGCATTCGACGCCCAGTAATCCTTTCTTTGGCCGCGGCGGAATACCGTCGCGGCGCTCCTTTCTTCGCCGGCCTTTGCCGAGCCATCGCCAGACAAATGCCACCCTTGGCTACGCCAAACCTCGGCACTGTCAGCCAACCATCTGAATTCAAAAGCATTTTGCTCAGATGAAGCAAATGGCACGCCTTTCGCTCTAACCTCCCTCAGATAGGCAGTGTATTGGCGAAACTCGGCGGCGATCGGGTCGGGGCTTATAACGGGCTCTAAAGCGGATTAGACTGTGGGCACTTTGTCCTGCGGGACTGATGGAACAGTATGACGTGCAGCCATGAGCCGCTCTCACCCAGCCAGTAAAGATTGCATTACGTGCTCAGGGGCTCACGCCATATGAAAACACCGACCCAGACCAACGCAATTGACTTCGATAGTGCCAAATTGCAACGCCTGGGCTTTGGCCAGCAGTCACCACTCCTGCAACGCCCGGTCAGCCTCGCCCAGCTGCGCCAGCAACTGAGCCTGCAATTGCAGACCAGCCTGGAACCGCAACGCATTCTCGGCCTGTTCTTCCGCGAAACCCAACGCCTTGTGCCCCTGGATGCCCTGGTTTACCAGCACAAACCCAGCGACCTGCGCCTGGAATTCGGCCAGCGCGGCCACCACTCCATCAGCTACAGCCTGAGCCATGAAGGCGAGACCATGGGTGAGCTGGTGTTTCGGCGCAATCAGCGCTTCAGCGACCAGGAACAGAGCCATCTGGAATCCCTGCTGTCCACCCTGCTTTACCCGATGCGCAATGCCCTGCTCTATCGGGCCGCCACCCGTAGCGCCCTGCGCGATCCCTTGACCGACACCGGCAACCGGATCGCCATGGACCAGACGCTGCAGCGGGAAATTGAAATGGCCCGCCGCCACTTGCACCCGCTGTCGCTGCTGATGCTGGATATCGATCACTTCAAGAGAATCAACGACAGCCACGGCCACAGCGCCGGCGATGAAGTGCTCAAGGCCGTTGCCGCGGCCATCAAGGCGCAGTTGCGCAACGTCGACATGGTGTTTCGTTTTGGCGGCGAGGAGTTCCTGATCCTGCTGTCCAACACCGGCCGCGATGCTGCCGCCATGGTGGGAGAACGGCTGCGCCAGGCGGCCCAGGCCAAGGATTACTGGGCGGATGGCAAGTTGATCGAACTGACGGTCAGCCTGGGTTGCTCGACCCTGCTGCCGGGGGAATCAGCCGAGAGCCTGCTACGCCGTGCGGACAGCGCGCTGTACGTGGCCAAGCGCGAAGGCCGCAATCGCCTGGCGATGGCCGGCTGAAGAACGCTGGACCGCCTCCATCGGAGGCAGCCACTCAACCTTCGACCAGTGCCATCCGCTCACGGACCGCGGGGGTCTTTTCCTGTTGCAGGCAACGCTCCAGGAACAGGTACATGTAGTCATAACTCTTGCAGATCGCCTGACGCAGTTCGCTCTGCAAGGCTTTGCTCGGCTTCATGCCGGCCAGGGTGCAGATGATTTCCAGCGCCTCCCAAGGATGCGCATCGTCGTACTGGGCATGCATTTTCAGCCACTTCATCGCCCGCTTGCGCTCTTCTTCGGGAAAGGCCGCCGCATACACGCCAGTGGAGCAGACCAGCGCCGACCACTCACCCGTTGCCCCCTCGATTGCGTAGTTGGTCGCGGCGATCGCCACGATCAGCGAGTCGGCGGAGCTGGTGTGCCAGCACCAATGACTCAAGGCATGCAACTCCGGAGGGACCTGCTGCGCCTGCAGATCTTCCAGGCTCACGCCATGGGCGCGGCTCCAGTTCACCCAGTAATCGGCATGATTGAGCTCGACCCGGATATTGCGCATTAGCCAGCGCCGCGCCATGTCTTCGCCGGGGTGACGGGCAAAACGGGTCTTGGTCAGGTTCTGCGCCATGTACAGGGCGAACTGCTCGACAACCGGCCAGCCACCGATCAGGTACTGGCGCATGGTCTTGTTGCTGAGCTTGTTGTCACGCATGCGCTGGTACAGTTCATGGTCGACCACGCGGCGCTTGCTCTCGCTGCAATCCTGGATCAGCTGCTGGGCCCAGGCCGGATAGCTTGCAGCGTCCATGAGCGGACCGGTCCTGTTGAATGCGTCGATCACTGTCGGGGCTCCTTTTGATGGTGATGGTACGGATCAGCGAGAGATTCAACGGAACGTGCCAGGAGCCTTGAATAGCAGAGGCTGTGGTCGTGAAGGCCGGCACTGCAGGCTGTCGCAGGTAAAGAGTTGCGGGCGCTCGATCAGGTAGCCCTGAGCGTAATCCACGCCGATCTCCAACAATGCCTGCTCAATCTGCGGTGTTTCGACAAACTCGGCAATCGTGCGTTTGCCCATCACATGACCGATATGGTTGATCACCTCGACCATCGCGCGATTGATCGGGTCGTCCAGCATATCCTTTACGAAACTTCCATCGATCTTCAGGAAGTCTACAGGCAAATGTTTGAGATAAGCGAATGACGACATTCCCGCGCAAAAGTCGTCCAACGAAAAATGGCAGCCCAAGCCCTTGAGCTCGTTGATAAATCGAATCGCACTGCCGAGATTGGAGATAGCGCTGGTCTCGGTGATTTCAAAACAAATCAGGTCCGGCGGCACGCCATGGACGATGAACTGCTCGCGCAGGAAGTCCAGGAAAGCCTCGTCACCGATGGTCGCGCCCGACAGATTGATCGCACACATCGCCAGCGGCCCTTCACGCTCCTCGCGGATGCATTCGGCGATGATCTTGAACACATTCTCCACTACCCAACGGTCCAGAGAGGTCATCAGGCCGTAACGCTCGGCGGCCGGAATGAAACTGTCGGGCAGGATCATCCGCCCGGCCTCGTCGTGCAGGCGCAGCAGAATCTCGATATGCCCGCCAAGCCGGTCCACATGCCCCAGGGCGGCTATTTCCTGGGCATAAAGACAGAAGCGGTTTTCCTCCAGGGCCATGTGCAGGCGCTGGACCCAGGCCATTTCACCGAACCGCAGGGACAGCTCCGAGTCGTCCGCGTGATAGACCTGAACCCGGTTGCGCCCTTTCTCCTTGGCCATGTAGCACGCCATGTCCGCTGCCCGCAGTGATGCTTCGAGGGTGGTCGGGGTGTGCGCCACGTGCACCAGGCCGATACTGACCGTGGTCACGAAGGGCCGGCCCTTCCAGACAAAATGCAGGTTCTGCACCGTCTGGCGCAGGCCTTCGGCGATCTTTTCCGCCGCTTCCGGCGAGCAGTTTTCCAGCAGGATGCCGAATTCGTCGCCACCCAGGCGCGCCAGGGTATCGCCCTCGCGCAGGCCCGACTGGAGCAAGGCGCAGATATGCCGGAGCAGCTCGTCCCCTGCCGCATGGCCGCAGGTGTCGTTGACCAGCTTGAACTGGTCCAGGTCGAGGAACATCAGCGCATGCCGCCCCGACTGCCGGCTCAGGTTGTGCAGCGCCTGCTCCAGGCGGTATTCGAACTCGCGGCGGTTCGCCAGGCCGGTCAAGGCATCGTGGGTCGCCTGCCAGGACAGATTGGCGATGTACTGGCGTTCCTGGGTCATGTCGTGCAGCACCAGCACCGTGCCGCTGACCTTGCCGGCGTTCTGGATAGGCGCGCCGACCAGGGTCACCGACACCGTGCTGCCATCCAGGCGCTGGATCAGCTTCGAATGCTCGCTGCCACCACTGAGCTGGCCGCTGAGGATATGTTCGATCAGGGTGAAGCCGTCGGTCTGGGCATTTTCATCGAGCAGATTGAACAAGGCCGCCAGCGGCAGCCCCACGGCCTGCTCGGCCTTCCAGTGGGTCATTTCCTCGGCGGCCGGGTTCATGTAGGCGATGGCGCCGTCCACGTCGGTGGTGATGACGCCGTCGCCAATGGATTGCAGGGTGATCTGCGCCCGCTCCTTTTCCAGCTGCAAGGCGCTGGCGAATTCATGACGCTGGGCCAGCAGCTTATGGGTGCGCAGCAACGCCAGGACAATCAGCCCCAGCGCGGTGGCCAGGTTGGTGATCAGCAACAGCCGCAGGATGACCCGCGAGCCCTCGCCCAGTGCATCGCTAAAGGCCTTGGCTGCCGGCGTCACGCCATCGTTGATGGCGAAAATCTGGTTCTTCCAGCGCTGGATATCGGCTTCGGAGGCCTGGTTGCTGGTAATGCTGCGGTGCATTTCATGGGCCACGCTATCGAGCTGCACCAGATAACTGTCGCCCACGGTCCACAGGTCGATGGCTTTTTCCAGGTAGCTGAAATGGCGGAAGTTCAGGTACAGCCAGATCACGCTGTCGCTGTCGTCGGGGTGGTTGCCGCCCTTGAGAATCCCCGCCCGCGCGGCATTCAGGTCGGGCGGCTGCTGATCCAGGGCAACACGCAGCTCATGCCCGCCCTGGGGCACGGCAATGGCGTTCTGGTACTTCAGGAAGATCGATTCGTCGCGGCTGTCGGCGTAGAGATTGAGGTAGTAGATGGCGTCCTTCTGGCCCTTGGACCAAAGGCTCTCCCCGGCAACGTAACCACGTACCGCCGAAAGGACATATAAGCTGAGGCCACCCAACAGCGCTTGAAACAACACCACCGCAATAAATGGCCAGACGATGCCCAATAACCGTGGCGTTCCGAGAGTCCGCTTTTGCTTCATGAGGTCCCTTGCATAAGCACTGCCAGATGAACACCCGAGAAAATAACGCTCCTGACAGCACAGACTAGGCTAATTTCCGCGGCTTCGAACGCACAGGCTATGACGTTCGAGCACGCTGCCAGTCGAGACACGACAGGGCCGTGCCCCAGGAGGGTCATTTCCACCAGAGAATTCAAGCACTAAGCACAGAAAACCGGATAAAACTCAAGGTCGTTGGACTTGCTGCAAATGCCCGTAAAGCTTGGCGTAAAGGCCGCCGTCGGCAATTAGCTGCTGATGGTCGCCATCTTCGGCAATCTGTCCGCCATCGAACACCAGAACCCGATCCGCCTGTTTTACCGCGGACAGGCGGTGGGCAATGATCAGGGTAGTCCGGCCATGCAGGAAACGGGTCAGCGCCTGGTGCAGGTTGTACTCGGTGGCGGCGTCCAAGGCGGAGGTGGCTTCGTCGAGGATCACCACCTTGGGCTCGGCCAGGACCATCCGCGCGATCGCCAGGCGCTGGCGCTGGCCGCCGGACAGACGCACGCCGGAGCGGCCGACCACACTGTCCAGGCCGTTGGCCAGGGCGCGCACCGTCGAATCCAGCTGGGCGATCTCCAGCGCCCGCCAACAGGCCTCGTCGCTGCGCTCGCGGCCCATGGTCAGGTTGGCGCGGATGCTGTCGTTGAACAGCGCCGGATGCTGCAACACCACCGCGACGTTTTCGCGCAGGGTTTCCAGGCCGATTTCCTGCTGGGTCTTGCCGCCAAAACAAATCACGCCCGCCTGCGGTGTATAGAGCCCCAGCAACAGCTGCACCAGGGTACTTTTGCCACCGCCGCTGGCGCCGACGATCGCCACCTTCTCCCCCGGCTCGATCGACAGGTTCATCTGGTCCAACACCAGCTCGTCGCCGTAGCCGAAGCTCAGGCCGCTGACTTCGATCCCCACGGTCTCGCGCCCCTGGAACGGGTCGACACCGCCGGCGTACTGCGGCTCGTCGGCCCGCGACAGCAGCTCGTTGATGCGCGACAGCGCGCCACCGGCGGCGTAGTAGGCGTATTGCAGGTTCAGCAGTTGTTCCACCGGGCCGATCATGAACCACAGGTAGCTGAACACAGCCAGCATCTGGCCGATGGACAGGTCGGAAAACAGCACGGTGAGCATGGCCGCCGCGCGGAAGATATCGATCCCGAACTGGAACAGCAGCCCGCTGGCACGATTGGAGGCGTCGCTCTTCCACTGCGAGGCCACCGCGTAGTCCCGCACATCCTGGGCACGCCGGCCGAGACGGCCGAGGAAAAAGCCCTGGCGGTTGCCCGCGCGGACTTCCTGGATCGCATCCAGGGTTTCGGTCAGGGCCTGGGTGAACCGCGAGGTGCTGTCGTTCTCGAGCTTCTTCAGGTGCTTGACCCGCTTGCCCAGCTGCACCGTGGCGTAGATCACCAGGGGGTTGAACAGCAGGATCAGCAGCGCCAGTTGCCAGTGCATCCACATCAGGATGCCCGCGGTACCCACCAGCGTGAGCATGGCCACCAGAAAACGGCTGAGGGTTTCGCCGACAAACTTGTCCAGGGTGTCGAGGTCGGTGACCAGGTGAGTCGTCACCGTACCGCTGCCCAGGCTTTCGTATTCGCCCAGGGAAATGCGCTTGAGGCGCTCGATCAGCCGCAGGCGGATGCGATAGACGATGTCCTTGGCCAACCCGGCAAACAACCGGGCCTGCAGCACGTTGAACAGCAGCGCCGAGCAACGCAGCATCAGGGTGATCAGCAACATCAGGCCTATATAGCCGGCGGCGCTCTGCCAGCCCGCAGGCAAGGCGTGGTTCATCACCTTCAGCGCGGCATCGCCGTGCCCCAGCAGTACTTCGTCCACCAGCAATGGCAGCAGCAACGGAATCGGCACGCTGCACAGCGTCGCCAGGACAGCCACGCCATTGGCGATCCACAACGCTTTTTTATGCTGCAGTGCCAGCCGGCGGACTTCCGCCCAGCTCAGGCGATCGACGGGTTCCGGCGCTTGTGGATCACCAACCAGGTCACGCACAGGCGGCACGCTCCAGCCAGCGGCCGAGCAGTGGAGACAGCTCACTCAGGGGCTGGTAGCCATTGGTCAACAAGGCCAGCTGGCCATTGCGTTCGGCCAGCAAGGTCGGGAAGCCGGCGATCCCCAGGTCCTGGACCCAGGTGAAATCGGCGGCGGTGGCGGCATGCTGCTCGGCGCGATCGAAAGCCTCGGCGAACTCGATGCGCGGCACACCCGCTGCTTCGGCCAGTTCCACCAGAACGCTGGCGCGAGTGACATCCCGGCCTTCGACGTAAAAAGCCTGTTGGATCAGCCGCAAAAGTTTCCAGGCGCAATCCGGCGCCAGGCTGCGCGCCGTCACAATGGCGCGGCACGCAGGCTCGGTGTCATAGACAAAACCGTCGGGCAAGGCGCCCTCGAACTTGAACGGCTGGCCGGTGGCCTCGGTGACCGCCTGCCAGTGTTCGATGATGTAGCGGCGAGTGGTCGGCTCCAGTGCCGAGCCACTGCCGGTACGCAGGCCGCCCACCACCAGATGCAACTCGACGCCCGCTGCGCGCGCCTGCTCGACCAGGGCCTCGGCCACCGGAGCGAAGCCCCAGCACCACGAACACATAGGGTCCATCACATAGAGCAGGCGGGCAGACATGGCTCAGGCCTCGGAAGAAGATTGCTTGTAGTTGTAACCGATCGGGTGCGGCATGTTGCGAGCCTTGGCCAGTTCAATCTGCTTCTGCCGGTCGATGGCGCTGCGGCGGGTTTTCTCGCTCAGCGTGTCCCAGCAATGCGGGCAGCTGATACCCGGTACATAGTGCTCGCTGGCGCGATCTTCGACGCTTACCGGTGTGCGGCAGGCATGACATTGATCGTAGTCGCCTTCGCTGAGGTCGTGACGCACGGTCACCCGATTATCGAAGACGAAGCAGTCGCCCTGCCATTTACTCTCCTGCTGCGGCACCTCTTCGAGGTACTTGAGGATGCCACCCTTGAGGTGGAAGACCTCGCCGAAACCTTCGCTGAGCATATAGCTCGAAGCCTTCTCACAACGAATGCCGCCGGTGCAGAACATCGCGACCTTCTTGTGCTTGCTCGGGTCGAAGTTGGCTTTGATGTAGTCGGGGAACTCGCGAAAACTGGTGGTCTTCGGGTCGATGGCGCCTTCGAAGGTGCCGATCGACACTTCATAGTCGTTGCGGGTGTCGATCAGCAGCACTTGCGGGTCGCTGATCAGCGCGTTCCAGTCCTGCGGCTCGACATAGGTGCCGACCTTCTTGTTCGGGTCGACGCCGGGCACGCCCAGGGTCACGATCTCTTTCTTGAGCTTGACCTTGGTGCGGTAGAACGGCTGCTCGTCGCAGTACGATTCCTTGTGATCGATGTCGACCATGCGCGGGTCGTTCTTGAGCCAGGCCAGCAGCCCGTCGATGCCTTCGCGGCTGCCGGAAACGGTGCCGTTGATGCCTTCTTCGGCGATCAGCAGGGTGCCCTTGATGCCGTTGTCGAGCATCGCGTTGAGCAGCGGTTCGCGCAGGGAAACGTAATCTTCGAGGGTGACGAACTTATACAGTGCCGCCACGACAATAGGTTGTGTCATGGGTAATTCTCCAGGTGGCTACCCTCGTAAAGGGTGAACCGGATGCAAAAAAAACGCGCCGACTGAGCGGCGCGTTGCGGATTCTAGCAAAAAACCTGTGGTTAATGCTTGCTGCCGCCAGCGCAGGTCGGCGAGGCCGGAGCCACGCCAATCTTCGCCCATTCTTGCGGCGTGTAGGTATGCAGCGCCAACGCATGGAACTGGCCCATCAGCTCGCCCAGGGTCGCGTAGACCTTCTGGTGACGCTTGACGCTGTTGAGCCCGGCAAACTGCTCGCTGACCAGCACGGCCTTGAAGTGGGTCTCCAGGCCGCGGCTGTGCATGTGGCTTTCATCCAGCACCTGCAAATGCTCAGGCTGCAATGCGCCCAGTGCCGATTCGATACGTTGTTGCATGGTCATTCCTGGCTCCGCTTACTTCTTCTTCGCCGGTGCGGCCTTAGGCTCGAGTTCGGCGGTCATGTCGGCCAGCAGCTTGTTGACTACCGGTACCGCGCTTTCCAGCTTGGCCTGGGTCATCTGGGCCGATTGCTGGGTCAGCTGCGGCATTTTTTCCAGGACTTTCTTGCCCAGCGGCGACTGGTAGAACGCCACCAGGTCCTTGAGCTCGGATTCGCTGAAATTGCTGGTGTAGAGCTTGACCATGTCCGGCTTCAGCTTGTTCCAGCCGATGGCCTGGTCCAGGGCGGCGTTGGCCTTGGCCTGGTAGGTTTCCAGCACGGCTTTTTTCGACTCTGGGGCTTTGGTCTGTTCAAAGCGCTGAGCGAACATTTGCTGCACTTGCATGTACACCGGAGTGCCCAGCTTGTCAGCGTGCGCCAGGGTCAGGAAAGCTTCGGCACTGGCGTTGTGGCTGGCGGTATCGGCAAGCACCTGGCCGCTGGCGCAAACCAGAGCAACCGCGGTACAGATGGCACGAAGACGAGTCATCGAGTTTCCTTTTCTAGCAGGCGAGGTATAACCCCAAGGGCGACCATTCTGCGCCTAAAAAACTCTGTCGCTCAACCCCAAGCCTTGTGGTGCCTGCATTTGCTCGACCAAATGACACAAAAGGCGCTTTATGGAACCCAGGCTGTGGATCACGGCCTAAACTGCGCAATCAGACCTACAGGAGTGAGCACGATGAGTCGAATCGAAACCGACAGCCTTGGCCAGGTTGAAGTCCCGGACGACGCCTATTGGGGCGCCCAGACCCAGCGTTCGCTGATCAACTTCGCCATCGGCAACGAGCGCATGCCGCTGTCGGTCCTGCATGCCCTGGCGTTGATCAAGAAGGCCGCGGCCCGGGTCAACGACCGCAACGGCGACCTGCCCGCCGATATCGCCCGGCTGATCGAACAGGCCGCCGACGAGGTGCTGGACGGCCAGCATGACGACCAGTTCCCGCTGGTGGTCTGGCAGACCGGCAGCGGCACCCAGAGCAATATGAACGTCAACGAGGTGATCGCCGGTCGCGCCAACGAACTGGCCGGCAACCCGCGCGGCGGCAAGTCGCCGGTGCACCCCAACGACCACGTGAATCGCTCGCAAAGCTCCAACGACTGCTTCCCCACGGCGATGCACATCGCCGCGGCCCAGGCGGTGCAGCAGCATCTGTTGCCGTCGATCGCCGAGCTGTCCGGCGGCCTGGCCGAACTTGCGGCACGCCACATGAAGCTGGTGAAGACCGGGCGCACCCACATGATGGACGCCACGCCCATCACCTTCGGCCAGGAGCTGTCGGCCTTCATCGCGCAGCTGGACTACGCCGAGCGCGCCATTCGCGCGGCCCTGCCGGCGGTCTGCGAACTGGCCCAGGGCGGTACCGCCGTCGGTACCGGGCTGAACTCGCCCCACGGTTTCGGCGAGGCGATCGCCGCCGAGCTGGCGGCCTTGTCCGGACTGCCGTTTGTTACCGCGCCGAACAAGTTCGCCGCCCTCGCCGGCCATGAACCCCTGACCACCCTCTCCGGCGCCCTGAAGACCCTGGCGGTGTGCCTGATGAAAATCGCCAACGACCTGCGCCTGCTGGGCTCCGGGCCACGCGCCGGGCTGGCCGAGGTCAGGCTGCCGGCCAACGAACCGGGCAGCTCGATCATGCCAGGCAAGGTCAACCCGACCCAGTGCGAAGCCCTGTCGATGCTGGCGTGCCAGGTGATGGGCAACGACGTCGCCATCGGCTTCGCCGCCAGCCAGGGCCACCTGCAGCTGAACGTATTCAAGCCGGTGATCATCCACAACCTGCTGCAATCGGTACGCCTGCTCGCCGACGGCTGCAGCAACTTCCAGCAGCACTGCATCGCCGGGCTGGAGCCCGACCCGGTGCAGATGGCCGACCACCTGGAACGCGGGCTGATGCTGGTCACCGCGCTCAACACCCATATCGGCTACGACAAGTCCGCCGAGATCGCCAAGAAGGCCTATGCCGAGAACCGCACCTTGCGTGAAGCGGCCCTGGAGCTGGGGTATCTGACGGACGAAGAGTTCGATGCCTGGGTGCGGCCGGAAAACATGCTGGAGGCTGGCAAGCAGGGCTGATGGAAGGCGGTGATTGAACAGACGCTATCGCGGGCAAGCCTCGCTCCTACAGGATAGGGGGATTGCCCGCGATCAAGGATAACGCGCCCTAGCTCTCCGGCACTTGCATACGCACCCGCCGCGCCTTGAGCCCGGCCATCAGCGACGGCCCCAGGGCCGTCAACGCCGACCCCAGCACCACCAACACCGCCCCGCCATAACCCAGGCCGTTGATCTGTTCGGCATGCACATATTCGGGCCACAACCAGGCCGCCACAGCCACCGCGGCGAAGGTCACCAAGGGTGTGATCGCCAGCGTGGCGCTGACCCGCGACGCCTCCCAATGAGCCAGCGCTTCGGCAAAGGCACCGTAGGCGATCAGGGTATTCAGGCAACAGGCCAGCAACAGCCAGCCTTGCAGCGGGCTCAACTCCAGCGCCTCGAGGGGATGGGCCCACGGCGTGAGCAACAGCGCGCAGAACAGGTAGATCACCATCATCACCTGCAGGGAATTCCACACCGTCAGCAACTGTTTCTGGCCCAGGGCGTAGAAGGTCCAGACCGCCGAGGCGGCGAGCACCGTCAGCACCCCGGCGGTGTAGTTGCTCAGGGACGTCAGCAGCTCGGTCAGGCGCTGATTGAAAAACAGCCCGAAACCGATCAGCAGCACCGCCAGGCCAATCCCCTGCCCCAGGCTGAAACGCTCCTTGAACACAAACAGGCTGGCGATCAGCAGCAGGATCGGCCCCATCTGCACCACCAGTTGCGCGGTGCCGGGGCTCAGCAGGTTCAGCCCCATCAGGTACAGCACGTAGTTGCCCACCAGCCCGCAGACCGCCATCAATACCAGCCAGCCGCCACGCGGCCCGAGCACCCGCCAGCTCGGCAAACGCTTGACCGCCGCCAGGTAGACCAGCAGGAAACCACCGGACACCAACAGGCGAAACCAGGTCACGGTCACCGGGTCCATCACCAGCAACACCTGCTTGAGCTTGATCGGCAGGATGCCCCACAACAGCGCCGTCAGCAGCGCAAGGAACAAGCCGTAGACCCAGCGACCGGACGAGATGTGCATGCGAACCCCAAAAGCCTGATGGAGGGAGCCCGCATTCTAGGCCCGGGGGCTGTGACGAACACAGGGACAATTGCCGGCTGAGCGTGATTGGGATTGTGCTGGTCGTAAAAAGCATCGCGGGCAAGCCTCGCTCCTACAGAACAGNCAGTGCTGTATCTGCAGGAGTGAGGCTTGCCCGCGATAGGTTCGTAAGGCAGACAGATCCGCCCCCGCCTGACGGGCTTAGCGCACCGCTTCGAACAACCCGGTCGCGCCCATGCCGCCGCCGACGCACATGGTGACGATGCCGTAGCGCAGGTTGCGCCGTTGCAGTTCGCGCACCAGGTGGCCGACCTGGCGCGAACCGGTCATGCCGAACGGGTGGCCGATGGAGATCGAGCCACCGTTGACGTTGTATCTGGCGTTGTCGATCTGCAGCCGGTTGCGGCTGTACAGGCATTGCGACGCGAAGGCCTCGTTCAACTCCCAGAGGTCGATGTCATCCACTTGCAGGCCCTTGGCCTTGAGCAACTTGGGTACCGAGAACACCGGGCCGATGCCCATTTCGTCCGGCTCGCAACCGGCCACGGTGAAACCGCGGAAGAACGCCTTGGGCTTGAGCCCCAGCGCCAGGGCCCGCTCCAGGCTCATGACCAGGGTCATGGACGCACCATCGGACAGCTGCGAGGAGTTACCCGCGGTCACCGAACCGTCTTCGGCGAACACCGGTTTCAAGCCGGCCAGGTTTTCCAGGGTAGTGTCCGGGCGGTTGCAGTCGTCACGATCGACCACGCCGTCGAGGATCTGTACCTGGCCACTGTTCTTGTCCTCGACCTTGTACTTCACCGCCATCGCCACGATCTCGTCGTCGAACAGCCCGGCCGCCTGGGCCGCCGCAGTGCGCTGCTGGCTTTGCAGGGCGTACAGGTCCTGCTCCTCGCGGCTCACGTTGTAACGCCGGGCGACCACCTCGGCGGTCTGGCCCATGGGGAAGTAGATGCCCGGCACCTGCTCCTTGAGCAGCGGGTTGATCAGGTTGTCGGTGTTGACGCTTTTCATCGTCAGGCTGATGGACTCGACGCCGCCGGCGACAATGATGTCGCTGCAACCGGACGCGATCTGGTTGGCCGCGATGGCGATCGCCTGCAGGCCGGAAGAGCAGAAACGGTTAAGGGTCATGCCCGCGGTACCGGTGCCCAGGCGGGACAGCACCGCGACGTTACGCCCGATGTTGTAGCCCTGGGCGCCTTCGTTGGAACCGGCGCCGACGATGCAGTCCTCGACGCTGGCCGGGTCGATACCGTTGCGGGTCAGCAGCGCATTGACGCAATGGGCGGCCATGTCATCCGGACGGGTCTGGTTGAACTTGCCGCGAAAGGACTTGGCCAGGCCGGTCCGCACGCTATCGACGATCACCACTTCACGCATGGCATACCTCATTGTTGTTGTCGGTTGTGAGTGGGTCGAGCATAAATCCAGCCCTTGCCCGACCGCGACGATCATTCATCCGGCATATGCAAAACCATCGCGCCGCCGGGCCCGTGCCTTGACCCGCTCATCGCCGGCGACGGTTATTTCTTGTTCTTCTTGCCTTTCTTGTCCCTTTTCTCGGACTTGTCGAATGCCTCTTCCAGCGCGCGGTTGAGGGTGCGCAGCACCTTGACCCGGGCCCAGCGCTTGTCGTTGGCCTCCACCAGCGTCCAGGCCGCGACCTCGGTACTGGTGCGGTCGACCATGTCGCCGACGGCGGCGCGGTAGGCGTCCCATTTCTCGCGGTTACGCCAGTCGTCCTCGGTGATCTTGAAGCGCTTGAACGGAATCTCTTCGCGGGCCTGGAAACGCTCCAGCTGGGTCTGCTTGTCGATCGCCAGCCAGAACTTGACCACTATCACCCCGGCGTCCTCGAGCTGCTCCTCGAAGTCGTTGATCTCGCCATAGGCGCGCAACCAGTCCGCCGGGCTGCAAAAGCCCTCGACCCGCTCCACCAGCACCCGGCCGTACCAGGAACGGTCGAACACGGTGAACTTGCCCCGGGCCGGAATGTGCCGCCAGAAGCGCCACAGATAAGGCTGGGCACGCTCGTCCTCGGTCGGTGCGGCAATCGGCACGATGCTGTACTGGCGCGGGTCCAGCGCCGCCGCTACCCGGCGGATCGCCCCGCCCTTGCCGGCGGCGTCGTTGCCCTCGAAAACCGCCACCAGCGCGTGCTTGCGCATGCGCTTGTCACGCAGCAGGCCGGCCAGGCGCGCCTGCTCGGTAATCAATTGTTCCTCGTAGTCGTCCTTGTCCAGTTGCTGGCTCATGTCCAGGCTGTCGAGCAGGGTCAGCTTGTCGACCGCCTCGGCCAACGGCGCCACATGGGGCTCGGCTTCGACCGCGGGCCGGTTGAGCGCGCTCTGCAGGCCCTCGAGGAGAATCTTGCCCACCGCCAGGCTGCGGTAATGCGGGTCCACGCCTTCGATCACATGCCAGGGCGCGTAGTCGCGGCTGGTGCGGCGCAACACCCGCTCGCCATATTTGACGAACTTGTCGTAGGTCTCCGACTGCTGCCAGTCCAGCGGGCTGATGCGCCAGCTGTGCAGCGGGTCGTCCTGCAGCGACTTGAGGCGGGCCTTCATCTGTTTCTTGGACAGGTGGAACCAGAACTTGAAGATCAGCGCGCCTTCGTCGCACAGCATTTTCTCCAGGCGTTCGGCGCCGGCGATGGCCTGGTCGAAACGGCCGTCCTTGAACAGCTCGTGCACCCGTCCCTGGAGCATCTGGCTGTACCAGTTGCCGAAAAACACGCCCATGCGTCCCTTGGCCGGGAGCATCCGCCAGTAGCGCCAGGCCGGTGGCCTCGCCAGCTCCTCGTCGGTCTGCTGGTCGAAGGTGCGGACCTCGATCAGGCGTGGGTCCATCCACTCGTTGAGCAGTTTCACCGTCTCGCCCTTGCCGGCGCCTTCGATGCCGTTGATCAATACGATCACCGGGAAACGAGCTTTCTGCTTCAGCTCGAACTGGGCTTCCAGCAGGGCTTCGCGCAGGGCCGGGACTTCGGCGTCAAAGGTTTTTTTGTCGATGGCGTGACCGATTTCGGCTGATTCGAACATGAGCGACTCCCTGGCAAGATGGAGCAAGACTAGCGGATCGACACCTGATTTGTCGGCAGGGAAGATGCCAGCCATTGCCGTGGATCATTACCCCCTGTGTCGATCGGCTAGAATGGTCGCCTTGCCGTTACCGAGCCGAACATGACCGCTGAACTGTCCCACACCCAGCCCCATGCCCAGTCCCATGCCCAACTCGACTGGGACGACCAGGGCCGCCCGCGTTCGCGGGTTTTCGACGACGTGTATTTCTCCACCGACTCGGGCCTGGATGAAACCCGCCATGTGTTTCTCGAACAGAACCGCCTGCGCGAGCGTTTTGCCGCGTTGCCGCCCAGTGGCCGCTTCGTCATCGGCGAGACCGGCTTCGGCACCGGCCTGAATTTTCTCTGCGCCTGGCAGTTGTTCGAGCAACAGGCCAACCCCAGCGCACGCCTGCATTTCGTCAGCGTGGAAAAATTCCCGCTGACGCCAGCCGACCTGCAGCGCGCCCTGGCCCTGTGGCCGGAGCTCGCACCCCTGGCCGAGCGCCTGTTGCGCGCCTATGTCGCCGTGCATCAGGGCTTTCAACGCCTGGTGCTGGACGAGGGCCGCGTTACCCTGACCCTGCTGATCGGCGATGCCCTGGAGCAGTTGCCGCAACTCGACGGGCAGGTCGATGCCTGGTTCCTCGACGGCTTCGCCCCGGCGAAAAACCCCGAGATGTGGACCGCCGAGCTGTTCGCCGAACTGGCGCGCCTGGCCGCTCCGGGTTCGAGCATCAGCACCTTCACCAGCACCGGCTGGGTGCGCCGCCTGCTGAATGCCGCGGGCTTCAAGATGAAACGCACCCCGGGCATCGGCCACAAGTGGGAAGTGCTGCGCGGCGAGTTTCTCGGCTGGCCCGAAGACACGCCGAAGCCTGCCGCCAGCAAGCCCTGGTTCGCCCGCCCCACTCAACGGATCCAGGACAAACACGCCCTGGTGATCGGCGCCGGCCTGGCCGGTTGCGCCAGCGCCGCCAGCCTCGCCGCGCGGGGTTGGCAGGTCAGCCTGCTGGAGCGCCACGGGCAACTGGCCCAGGAAGCCTCGGGCAACCCGCAGGGCGTGCTGTACCTGAAACTCTCGGCCCACGGCACCGCCCTGTCGCAGATGATTCTCAGCGGTTTCGGCTACACCCGGCGCCTGCTCGAGCAGCTGCAACGGGGCGTCGACTGGGACAGCTGCGGCGTGCTGCAACTGGCCTTCAACGCCAAGGAAGCCGAGCGCCAGGCGCAGTTGGCGGCCGCCTTCCCGACGGACCTGTTGCATCAACTGGACCAACCCCAGGCCCAGGCCCTGGCCGGCATCGGCCTGGCCCACGGCGGGCTGTTCTACCCGGAAGGCGGCTGGGTGCACCCGCCGGCCCTGTGCCAGTGGCAAGCCGCGCATCCACGGATTCGCCTGCTGCCCCATCACGATGTGCTGGAATTGCGCCGGGTCGATGGCCAGTGGCAGGCCTGGGACGGCGAGCGGCTGCTGGCCAGTGCCGAGGTGGTGATCCTCGCCGGCGCCGCCGAGATCAAGCGCTTCCCGCCCAGCGCCGAGCTGCCGCTCAAGCGCATCCGCGGGCAGATCACCCGCCTGCCGCAGACCGCGCGCAGCCAGGACCTGGCCACGGTGGTGTGCGCCGAAGGCTATGTCGCCCCCGCGCGCCTGGGCGAACACACCCTGGGCGCCAGTTTCGACTTCAAGAGCGAAGACCTGACGCCCACCGCCGCCGAGCACGCGGGCAACCTGCAGATGCTCGAAGAGATCTCCCAGGACCTGGTGGAACGCCTGGAAGCCGACCGCCTGCAAGCGGGAACCCTCGAAGGACGGGCCGCCTTCCGTTGCACCAGCCCGGACTATCTGCCGATCGTCGGTCCCCTGGCGGACCAGGCGACATTCGCCGAGGTCTACGCGGTGCTGGGCAAGGATGCGCGCCAGGTCCCGGACCTGCCCTGCCCCTGGCTGGACGGCCTGTATATCAACAGCGGCCACGGCTCGCGCGGGCTGATTACCGCGCCACTGTCGGGCGAGTTGCTGGCCGCCTGGCTGGACAATGAACCGCTACCCCTGCCACGCAGCGTGGCCGAAGCCTGTCACCCCAATCGCTTTGCCTTGCGTCGGTTGATTCGCGGCAAGCCATGAAAACAAACCGCGATGCCAGGCGCCCTGGCATCGCCGCGCAAACGCCCACGGGCCCTGCCCGAGCGGCAAAACTCCAGGCAGATCAAGGCCTTTACCTCGGCCCGCAACGCACTAGCACCCCGCCGCTTATAACCCATCGGTCTAAAACTCCAGGGTTTCACCTAGGTCAGTTTCCGGGTACCTGCCGTTTCTGGCCGGTCGCGATTCCCCCCTCCCCAACGGAAAAACCGGTAAGGACTTATGTGCGGATTAGCTGGAGAACTACGTTTTGATCATCAACCCGCCGACCTGGCAGCGGTTGAACGAATCACCCACCACCTCGCCCCTCGTGGCCCCGATGCCTGGGGCTTCCATAGCCAGGGCCCGATAGCCCTGGGCCACCGACGCCTGAAAATCATGGACCTGTCGGACGGCTCGGCCCAACCGATGATCGACAACCAGTTGGGCCTGTCCCTGGCCTTCAACGGCGCGATCTACAACTTCCCCGAACTGCGCGCCGAGCTGGAAAGCCTGGGCTACGCCTTTTACTCCGGCGGCGACACCGAGGTGCTGCTCAAGGGTTATCACGCCTGGGGCACCGAGCTGCTGCCGCGGCTCAATGGCATGTTCGCCTTCGCCATCTGGGAACGTGACGCCAAGCGCCTGTTCATCGCCCGCGACCGCCTGGGCGTCAAGCCGCTGTACCTGTCGCGCACCGGCCAGCGCCTGCGTTTCGCCTCAGCCTTGCCGGCGCTGCTCAAGGGTGGCGACATCAACCCGCTGCTCGACCCGGTGGCGCTCAACCATTACCTGAACTTCCATGCCGTGGTGCCCGCGCCGCGCACCCTGCTGGCGGGCATCGAGAAACTGCCGCCGGCCACCTGGATGCGCATCGAAGCCGACGGCCGCACCGAGCAGCAAACCTGGTGGACCCTGCCCTACGGCCCGCGCGCCGATGAAGCCGGGCTGAGCCTGGAAGACTGGCGCGACCGCGTGCTCGACAGCACTCGCGAAGCCGTGGCGATCCGCCAACGGGCGGCGGTGGATGTCGGCGTGCTGCTGTCCGGCGGCGTCGACTCGAGCCTGCTGGTCGGCCTGCTGCGCGAAGTGGGAGTGGATAACCTGTCGACCTTCTCCATCGGCTTCCAGGATGCCGGGGGCGAACGCGGCGACGAGTTCCAGTATTCGGACCTGATTGCCCAGCACTACGGCACCGATCACCATCAGTTGCGCATCGACGAGCGCGAGATCATCGAACAGCTGCCGGCGGCGTTCCGCGCCATGAGCGAACCCATGGTCAGCCACGACTGCATCGCCTTCTACCTGCTGTCGCGGGAAGTCGCCAAGCACTGCAAGGTGGTGCAGAGCGGCCAGGGCGCCGACGAGCTGTTCGCCGGTTACCACTGGTATCCGCAGGTGGATGGCGCCAGCGACCCTTACGCGGCCTACCGCGAGGCGTTCTTCGACCGCAGCTACGACGACTACGCGGCCACCGTGCAAGCGCAGTGGCTGACCGCCAACGACGCCGCCGGCGATTTCGTCCGTGAGCACTTCGCCCAGCCTGGTGCCACCGCGCCTGTGGATAAGGCACTGCGCCTGGACAGCACGGTGATGCTGGTCGACGACCCGGTCAAGCGTGTGGATAACATGACCATGGCCTGGGGCCTGGAGGCACGCACGCCGTTCCTCGACTACCGGCTGGTGGAGCTGTCGGCGCGAGTACCGGCCGAATTCAAACTGCCCGATGGCGGCAAGCAGGTACTCAAGGAAGCCGCGCGCCTGGTGATCCCCAGCGCGGTGATCGACCGCAAGAAAGGCTACTTCCCGGTGCCCGGCCTCAAGCACCTGCAGGGCGACACCCTGGACTGGGTGCGTGAGCTGCTGCTCGACCCAAGCCAGGACCGCGGCCTGTTCAACCCGGCGATGCTCGACCGCCTGCTGACCGACCCACAAGGCCAGCTGACGCCGTTACGCGGCTCCAAGTTGTGGCAACTGGCCGCGCTGAACCTGTGGCTCAGCGAACAAGGAATCTGACCCATGAAACCCCACGCCACGGCTTACAGCCAACGCTTGCTGCGCGGTCAGGCGCCCTCCTACGAGCGTCTGCAGGCGCGTTTCGCCGAAGACCGCAGCGCCCTCGGCACCGACCCCATCGCCGTGCACTGCGGCTGGGGCCGGCTGCTGATCGGCCATACCTTTCCCGACCCGACGAGCCTGGCCGAGGAGCTGCTCAACGAACACCCCGGCGAACGCGACATCGCCTTGTATGTCGCCGCGCCGCAGCAGATTCTCGGCCTGGAGCCGACCCAGTTGTTCCTCGACCCGTCGGACACCCTGCGCCTGTGGTTCAGCGACTACCGCCAGGCCACCCGGGTGTTTCGCGGCTTCCGCATCCGCCGGGCGCAGAGCGCGGCGGACTGGCAGGCCATCAACCAGCTGTACCTGGCCCGCAACATGCTGCCGGTCGACCAGAATCTGCTGACCCCGCGCCATGCCGGCGGGCCGGTGTACTGGCTGGCCGAAGACGAAGACAGCGGCACGGTGATCGGCAGCGTCATGGGCCTGGATCACCAGAAGGCCTTCCACGATCCGGAGCACGGCAGCAGCCTGTGGTGCCTGGCGGTGGACCCGCATTGCACCCGCCCGGGGGTCGGCGAAGTGCTGGTCCGGCACCTGATCGAACACTTCATGAGCCGCGGCCTGAGTTACCTCGACCTGTCGGTACTGCACGACAATCGCCAGGCCAAGAGCCTCTACGCCAAGCTGGGTTTTCGCACCCTCTCCACCTTCGCCATCAAGCGCAAGAACGGCATCAACCAGCCGCTGTTCCTCGGCCCCGGGCCCGAGGCAGCGTTCAACCCCTATGCGCGGATCATTGTCGAGGAAGCCCATCGTCGCGGCATCGACGTGCAGGTCGACGACGCCGAAGCCGGGATGTTCACCCTCAGCCATGGCGGCCGCCGGGTGCGCTGCCGCGAATCCCTGAGCGATCTGACCAGCGCCATCAGCATGAGCCTGTGCCAGGACAAGAGCCTGACCCACAAGGTGCTGAAACAGGCCGGGCTGAACCTGCCGGCGCAACAACTCGCGGGCAACGCCGACGACAACCTGGCGTTTCTCGACGAGCATGAACGGGTGGTGGTCAAGCCACTCGACGGGGAACAAGGCCAGGGTGTGGCCGTGGATCTGCGTACCATCGAAGAGCTGCAACAGGCGATCGACAACGCTCGGCGGTTCGACAGCCGGGTGTTGCTCGAGAGCTTCCACGAGGGTCTGGACCTGCGCATTCTGGTGATCGGCTTCGAGGTGGTCGCCGCGGCCATTCGCCGGCCGGCCGAGGTGATCGGCGATGGCCAGCATTCCATCAGAGAGCTGATCGAGGCACAAAGCCGGCGTCGCCAGGCCGCCACCGGCGGCGAAAGCAAGATCCCCCTGGACCACGAAACCCAGCGCACCCTGCAGGCCGCCGGGCATGGCTACGACAGCATCCTGGCGGCCGGCGAACGGCTGTTCGTGCGGCGCACCGCCAACCTGCATACCGGCGGCACCCTGGAGGATGTCACCGCGATTCTGCATCCGGAACTGGTGGACGCCGCGATCCGTGCGGCGCGGGCGCTGGATATCCCCATGGTCGGCCTCGACCTGATGGTGCCGGCGGCCGACCAGCCGCAGTACGTGTTCATCGAGGCCAACGAGCGCGCCGGCCTGGCCAACCATGAGCCGCAGCCGACGGCCGAAAGGTTCGTCGACCTGCTGTTTCCCCACAGTCAGCCGGCGATTTGAAAGCCATGAGCTGACAGTACCGGCCTCATCGCGGGCAA